>CAZHAC010000019.1:0-21191 GCA_964529765.1 uncultured Actinomycetes bacterium | reverse complement strand
TACCATGAGGCTCTGGCGGCATCTGCTCTTCGCGCTTAGCAGCGCCTGGCAGAGCCTCTGGCGCAACGCAGGCGTCAGCCTGGCCGCCGTTGTCTCGATCACGCTCATCCTGATGCTCGCCGGTGTCAGCCTGCTCCTGGGCCACGCGTTGGGCAGCGTGCTCGAGACCTACAAGGGTCGCGTCAGCGTCATCTCGATCTCGGTTGCCGACCAGACGCCGCTGACGGCCGTTTACGAGTTCAAGCAGCAGCTCGAGTCGGATCCCCGCGTGAGCGCTGTCTTCTTCGTCAGCAAAGACGAGGAGCTTCAGCGCTTCTCGTCAGATCCGCGGAACAACGAGCTGGTTCAGAACATCGAGGGCAACCCGGTTCCTGCCAAGCTCGAGGTCCACGTCCGGAATCTCACTGACGTCGGCGCGATCGACCAGCTGGCCAGGCAGTGGCGGGGGGCCGACAAGACCGATCCGACCGACTACCAGGGCGATTTCATCGCTCAGATGATCCGGCTCTCGGGCTGGCTCACCGTGGCCGGCTTCGCGATGCTCGGCATGCTGCTCGTGGTCTCGGTCGTGATCGTGATGAACACCATCCGCACGGCTGTCTACCACCGGCGCCAGGAGATCGAGGTCATGAAGCTGGTCGGCGCCACCGAGTGGTTCGTGCGCGGGCCTTTCGTGATCGAGGGTGTGATGACCGGCATGCTCGCCGCCTCGCTCGCCCTCGGACTGCTCGCCCTCGCTTACCGGCCGTTCGTCGAGCGCTTCCAGTCCGACCTCTTCTTCATCCCTCTCAGCTACGACCCGCGCTTCGTGAGCACCCTGGGCCAGGACCTGCTGATCGGCGGTGCGCTCCTTGGCGCCGTCGGTAGCTACATCGGCGTCCGGAGGTTCGTTCGCATCTGATGCGGCGGCGGCTGATCGTTCTGGCGGCGATGGTTGGGGTCCTGGGAAGCACGCTCGGCAGCGCGACGGTGGCGCGGGCCGCAAACTGCGACCCGGCCGATCCCTTCTGCCAGCAGCTGCAGGAGAACCAGAACGCCCAATCGGCCGGCCAGACGCGGCTGGACCAGATCAAGAACACGATCAAAGACATCCAGGCCACGGTTACCCAGCTGACGGCCTACCTCGCTTCGCTGCAGGCGCAGCGCGCCCGCCAGGAGGCCCAGATCGCCGCCACCCAGGCCCGGATTGACGACCTCGCCAAGCAAATCCGCCTATCCCAGGCGCAGATCGATCGCGAGACAGCACACATCTCCGTGCGCGAGCAGTACCTCGACCAGCGCGTGCGGGCGATGGACAAGCACGGGCGGATCAACTACCTGGAGCTGATCGTCACCTCGCGGAACTTCAACGAGATGGTGGACCGCATGCTGGTCATGCAGGACCTGATCCGGGGCGACCAGAAGCTGCTCGACAGCCTGAAAGCCGAGAAGGCGCAGCTGCAGCAGCAGAAGGTCGACCTGGACAAGAAGAAGGCCGACCAGGAAGCGCTTATGTCACAGCTCAAGGCACAAAAGGCGGCCCTCGACCAGACGATCAAGAGCCAGAACGACGCCCTCGCCTACCAGCAGACGCTGGAAGCTCAGTACGAGCAGCAGCGGAAGGATCTGGAAGCGCAGCTGGCGGACATCGCCAACAAGATCCAGGCCCTTCAGCAGGCTCTGGACGCCGAGGCGCGAGGCCTGGGCGGGGGTACCGGGCAGTTCCGCTGGCCGGAAGGCGCCCGCTGGCCGATCTCGCAGCCGTTCGGCCCCAGCCCGTATCCCTTCGAGCCGGCCTACGGCGGCTACCCGCACTTCCACACAGGTATCGACATCGCGGGCCCGGATTCGACGCCCATCTTCGCGGCCGACAATGGCATCGCGACCGCCTATCCGGGATCCTATGGCTACGGCAACTACGTCATCATCGTCCATGGCAATGGCTACTCCACGCTCTATGGGCACATGTGGTCGTTCACGATCCCAGCCGGTCAGCAGGTGCGCGTGATCAGGGGCCAGCAAATCGGGATTGAGGGGTCGTCCGGCAACTCGACCGGTTCCCACCTCCACTTCGAGATCCGCTACAACGGCAATCCCCAGAACCCCTGCGGCTATCTAGGCTGCTGATGCGGCGGGCATGGCTGCCCGTCCTGGCGGTCCTGATCCTCGGGCTCGCCGCGGGCGGCTTGGCGGGTGCATGGGCCGACCAGGCGTTTCCCGAGTACGTCCCCCAGCTGAACTCGCGCCAGGCGAGCGGCACGCTGGATCAGAAGACCATCGACCAGGCCACCAGGATCGTCAGGTCGCACTACTACGACTCCAAGGTCGACTACTCCAAGCTCTCGCAGGGCAGCGTGCGGGGAATGATCCAGGCCCTGGGCGATCCCTACACGACCTACCTCGATCCATCCCAGTACCGCAGCCAGCAAGACAGCTTTGCCGGCCGCCACACCGGCGTGATCGGCATCTACGTCACCTTCTCGAACGACTATCCAGCCGTCTCTGGCCTGGTTCCGGGGTCGCCCGCCGAGAGGGCCGGGCTGCGGACCGGGGACGTCATCGTCTCCATCGACGGCAAGGACGCCAAGGGCCTGACCGCCGATCAGGCCGCGGTCCTCGTCCGCGGTCCCCAGGGCACGAAGGTGGCGCTCGGCGTGCGCCGCGACGGCAGTGACCTCAGCTTCCAGATTCAGCGCGAAAACTTCTCGAGCCCGATGGTGGTCTCGCTGATGCTCGACCAGTCGATTCTGTACATGCGGGTCTACCAGTTCGGCACCGCCACCACGACGGAGTTCGACCAGCAGCTGAAGGCGAATCTGCCGCACGCCAAAGCCGTTGTCCTCGACCTTCGCGACAACCCGGGTGGCTACGTCGCGGCCGCCAGCGCGATGATCAGCCGCTTTGTCGGCGACGGCGAGGCCTACGAGCTTCGCGACCGCGCCGGGAGTGTGGAGCGGCACGATGTTGAGGGGGACCACCCGGCCACCGCGATCCCGCTCGCCGTCCTCGTGAACGGCGGCACCGCCTCGGCTGCCGAGATCGTGGCTGGATCCCTGCAGGCGCGCCACCGGGCGCACCTTGTCGGTGTCAAGACTTACGGGAAGGGCTCGGTTCAGGTCGATTACCCGCTGCAGGACGGAGGTGACCTCCATCTGACGGTCCAGCACTGGTTCCTGCCCGATGGACGGGGCATCGACAAGACGGGGCTGCAGCCCGACGAGGCCGTCACGTTGGCGTCGCCGGCGTCGATGTTCGACGCCATCCAGCCGTCGCTCGGGCACCAGAGTGACGCCCAGCTGAACGCTGTCCTCCACGACTTAGGGGACTAGGCTCGGCCCTTCGGCAAAATAGAGCCCTCGTTCGCGAGGGGCGGTTAGCTCAGTTGGTCCAGAGCGCCTGGTTTACACCCAGGAGGTCGGGAGTTCGAAGCTCTCACCGCCCACCACGTCTCCAACTTCGAGGGCAAAGACGGCTATCGGTCCAAGGATCTGTCGAGCCCTGGCCACGTAGGCTGCCGCACCAGCCGCCGTCCGGATGTACGGTCCGGCTCGAAGTTCCGGCGGGCCGAGACTTCGCCAAGTTCCGGGTTTGGAGGCCAAGGACCGATGGTTGGTAATTACCCCTTGGGCGGCGTCCTGTGGACCATGCTGGTGTTCTTCTTTTGGGTGATCTGGTTCTGGATCCTGATCACCGTCTTCGCCGATCTCTTCCGGCGGCGTGACATCAGCGGTGGCGTGAAAGCGCTATGGATGATCTTCGTCATCATCCTGCCCTACCTGGGCGTGTTCGTCTATCTCATCAGCCAGGGCCATGGCATGGCCGAGCGGAACGTGCAATCCCAGCAGGCTGCCCAATCGAGCTTCGAAGCAGAAGTGCGGCGGGCGGCGGGCAGCGGAAGCCCAGCGGAACAGATAGCGCAGGCGAAGCAGCTCCTCGACAGCGGGGCCATCTCTCCACAGGAATACGACGCTCTCAAGCGCAGGACGCTGGGGCTGGCCTGACGCAGTCCGGCTCCAACCGGACTACACCTGCGGCCTCGCAGTGGCGGCAGCCGGGGCCATAGTCGCGTACGCGACATCGCCGCACGGGCGCTCGATCCGCACGCGGAGGCGCTCGAATCCGGCGAGTGAGCAGGAAGTTGACATGGCACCGGTCTGCTTCGCTCGTCCGAGCGAGGGGCCGACACCGGCTGGGTAGAATTGTCCGCCGTGCCGAGGTAGCTCAGCTTGGTAGAGCACCGCACTGAAAATGCGGGTGTCCCCAGTTCAAATCTGGGCCTCGGCACCAAGTCCGGACCAAGCTTGCGTGCGCGCGTGTGGTGGTTGCAATGCCGCTTCGGCTCTCCGTTGTAGAGTCGAGTTGATTCAGGATCGCAAAAATTTTGGGGGTCAGCAAATGGCCGTCGGTAGCGGAGTTGAGGTACTGGGCGAGGTCCGGGGGCGGGGTCGCGAGATCCTGACGCCGGAGGCGATCGACTTCATAAGCAAGCTGCAGCGCGAATTCAACCCGCGCCGCCTGGAATTGCTGGAACAGCGCGTAGACCGCCAGCAGCGGATCGATGCCGGCGAGCTGCCAGGTTTCCTTGAAGAGACGCGACAGATTCGCGAGGGAGACTGGAAGACGGCGCCACCGCCGCCAGATCTTCTCGACCGCCGGGTCGAGATCACGGGTCCGGTGGAGCGCAAGATGATGATCAACGCCCTCAATTCGGGTGCTCGCGTCTTCATGGCCGACTTCGAGGACGCCAACTCACCCACCTGGGACAACAACCTCGAGGGTCATGCGAACCTGATCGACGCCATCGAGGGCACCATCGAGCTGAAGACGCCCGAGGGCAAGGAGTACCGGCTCAACGAGAAGACGGCCTACCTGCTCGTCCGTCCGCGAGGCTGGCATCTGATCGAGAAGCATCTCCAGGTCGACGGCCATCCGATGTCGGGCAGCCTCGTCGACTTTGGGCTCTACGTCTTCCACAACCTGCAGCGGCGGCGTGCCAAGGGCCTGAGCACCGCCTTCTATCTGCCGAAGCTGGAGAGCCATCTCGAGGCTCGGCTGTGGAACGACGTCTTCAACTTCGCTGAACGAGAGCTCGGGGCGCCGACCGGCACCATCCGCGCAACCGTCCTGATCGAGACCATCCTCGCCGCCTTCGAGATGGACGAGATCCTCTACGAGCTGCGGGACCACTCGATCGGCCTCAACGCCGGCCGCTGGGACTACATCTTCAGCATCATCAAGAAGTTCCGGAACGATCCCACGCGCATCCTTCCCGACCGTGTCCAGGTGACCATGACCGTGCCCTTCATGCGCGCCTACACCGAACTGCTGGTGCAGACATGCCACAAGCGCGGCACGTTCGCGATGGGCGGCATGGCGGCCTTTATCCCAAGCCGCAAAGACCCCGAGGTCAACCGGGTGGCGCTGGAGAAAGTGCGCGAGGACAAGGTGCGCGAGGCCGGCGACGGTTTCGACGGCACCTGGGTCGCCCACCCCGACCTGGTCGCGGTCGCCACGGAATGCTTCGACGCCGTGCTCGGAGAGCGGCCCAACCAGATCGAGAAGCAGCGACCCGATGTCCGGGTCGAAGGCCCCGAGCTGATCGACACCACGATCCCCGGCGGGAAGATCACTGAAACCGGCGTGCGGACCAACGTCTCGGTCGGCATCCAGTACATCGAGTCCTGGCTTCGCGGCAATGGTGCGGCGGCGATCAACAACCTGATGGAGGACGCCGCCACGGCTGAGATCTCACGGTCGCAGATCTGGCAGTGGGTTCATCACCAGTCGAGGATGGACAACGGAGCGCCGGTGTCCGAGGGCCTCGTGCGCGAGATCGAGAACGAGGAGCTGGCCAAGCTGCGTCACCAGTACGGCGAGGAGCTCTGGGCCCAAGGACGCTTCGAAGAAGCGCGCGACATCTTCGACCACGTCGCGCTATCCGACCAGTTCATCGACTTCCTGACCGTGCCCGCTTACGAGCATCTGAGGTAGACCCGGCGGGCGGGGGGAGCCTGAGCGGTTCCCTCCGCGTTCTCTACCAGGTCACTGGGTGGCCGCCGCCCAGGGGCCGGGAACGATGGATACCTCGGTGAGGGGTGCGGGCGCCGGCTTGAAGGTCTTCGAGGGATCGTCCTTTATGTAGCGGTCGATGGCGGCGCTGGCGGTGTAGAGCGAGCGCACGGCGAGGTCGATCGCGGCCGAGCGGAACTCCACGTCTGTCGACGCCAGAGCCTCCTCGAGCAGCTCAGCGCTTTCGAAGAGCACGTCGCTCAGGCCCTGGAAGTCGAAGCGTCGGTTGGCTTGGGGCCGCTCTTGGGGCAGCTCGAGGATTTCCACGTCAATCAGTCAACGTGGAGTTGACGACAGAGCGACGACAATGCGTGGAAATTTGCGATCGAGTTCTGCGACAGGCGGGCTCGCTTCTGGTTACGTGCAGATTCAGAACCGCGCGGCGGGAAGAAATAGTGAGTGGGGCTGCGAGCGGCTTTGCACCCGCAGCCCACACTTTCATCAGGACGTGAATTGACCAGGGCTAGCGGACAGCCGCCTTGAGAAGGTTGCGAGATTCACGAATGAAGGCCGGAATGTCTGCCGGCTGGCGGGACGTGACCAGGTTCCGGTCGACGACGACCTCTTCGTCGACCACGTTGCCGCCCGCCTTCTTCAGGTCGCCCTGGATGGTCTTCCACGCGGTCAGCCGGTATGGCTTGTAGACGTCCGCCGTCAGCATCAGCTGCGGCCCGTGGCAGATTGCGAACACGGGCTTGGTGGCGTCGAAAAAGTGCTTCACGAACGCCACCGGCTCTGGGTGAGCGCGCAGCTGGTCGGGCGAAACGCCGCCGGGGATGAGCAGTGCGTCGAAGTCCTCCGGCCTCACCTCCTTAAACGACTTCTCGGCGCGGGTGGTGACGTTGCCCCGCTTGCCTTTGAGCTCCTTGCCGGACTCCAAACCGATGATCTCGACCTGGTGGCCGTCCTGCCGCAGAGCGTCGTAAGGCTCCTTGAACTCTGAGTCCTCGAACAGGCTGTCGAGCACGCAGGCGATCTTCATAAGAAGCTTCCTCCTGTTTTGTCAAAGCCGGGCATAAGGGCCGGTTTGACGGCTTGTCTCAGCCTACCGAGAGGCCGGGGAGCCGGAAAACTCCCCGGCCGCTGCCAGACTCGGTCAGGCCGCGGTCCGCTGCCGGGTAGCGCGGTTGCGACGAGCCGCTTCTCTGCCTCGGCGGGCGGCGTCACGCGCCGCCAGCTCGGTGAAGCGGAGAACGCTGGGGTCGACCAGTAGCCGGCGCCGGTTCACCAGCATCTTCGGCTCACCAGGAGCCGGCTCGATCACGGCCGTCCTTTCAAGCACCGCCGTGACCCAGACCTGGCGATCCTCGTACAGAGCGGGGAAGTCGGGGAGGACCAGAACCTCCTGCTCGGTGGCCACCTCGCTGAGAGGAACGGCCCGGGGCTGAGTGTGCGCTGACATGACAGCAATGCTATCACTAAGCACGACCGGAGCGGTCAAGTTTTATGTAATTCGGCTGGGGTTTTGGTGGCGGCTGTATCGGTGGGGTTGTCTGCCTTCTTGGGCGAGCGTTGATGGAACGGATGCCACCCGTGGGCCAGGGCAACCAGCACGAAACAGAGGATGATGATGACCCCCACGGCATAGGGCAGGAGATGTGCTGGGAGAAGGCGCGCAAGGCGGCCGCTCTGGCGTCCGAGCAGCCGGCCCACGGTCACAAAGATCAGCGCCCAGGCCGTGCTCGAGACGGCGACGCAGGGTATGAACACGAGCGCCGGCACCTCGAAGACACCGGCGAGGGCCGACAGATAGATCCGCATTCCTGGGATGTGACGCCCGAAGATGATCGCCCAGGGTCCCCAGCGCTTGAAGGCTGCCTCCACCCGGAGGAAGCTTTCCTGATTGAGCCCGACATAGCGGCCGAAACGCATTACAAACGGGTGTCCAAAGCGTCGGCTCAATGTGTAAAGGCAGGTGCTGCCGAGGGTGGCGCCGGCGACGACGGCCAGGATGGCCTGCCACTCCGCTATCTCGCGAGCGCTGGTCAGGTACCCCGCCCAAGCGATGGCGACGTCGCCCGGGACCGGCAGCGGGATGCCCAACTCCTCGACGAAGATCACCCCGAAAAGCCCTACCGCCTGGTTGAGACGGATGAAGTGGAGGACGAACTTCGTCAGCGGCCGGTACCAATCCGGGGTCTGGAGCCACGCTGGAAGCTGCCACGCCAGGTGTGTATAGGTCCAAACCAGCAGCATCAACCCGACAATCTCTCTCCGCCAGCGCGGATTATGCGGCTAGAGCACCTCGAGAACGCGCAGTCGGGGAGGTTCCGGCGGGGCATGTTCGGCGAGTCCCTCCAATTCAACGACGTCACGGAGCGTGATCTCGCATCCGATCTCCCGCGCGAGGTGGGGGAGGTAGTCGCGCCCGGCCTGCTCCACACTGAGGCCGCTGGCTCGTTCCAGGGCCACCGAGGTGACCGGCTTGTCTTCGATGCCGCAGGGCACGATGCCGCCAAAGTAATCGAGGTCGGCGTCGATGTTGAGGGCGAACCCGTGGTTGCTGACGTGATGGTTCAGCTTTACACCAATGGCGGCGATCTTCTTGTCCATAGCTCTATCGAGCGAGGGAGTCCAGACGCCGGTGTAGCCCTTGTCACCGGCCACGGCGTCGATCCCGAGTTGGCCAAGGTAGGAGATGAGCGAGCGCTCGAGTCCCCGGATGAGCGTGAGGATGTCGCTGTTAAGGGCCGGCAGATCGAGAATCGGATAGCCGACCAGCTGCCCCGGACCATGGTAGGTGACGTCTCCGCCGCGGTCCGTCCAGACAACCTCGACGCCCCGCCGCTCCCGCTCGGCCTCGTCCCAGAGAACGTGGTCGATGGTTGCCCGCCGGCCCATCGAGAAGACGTGCTCGTGCTCGAGCAGAAGGATCGTGCTCGGCGCCTCACCGGCGCGGACCTGCTCGACCAGGGCCCGCTGCAGGTCCCAGGCCGGGCGGTAGCCGATCCTACCCAGCCAGTAGGCTCTTACGACTTTCCGGGACCTGTTCATCCGCGTGATATGAGGAGCGTACGAGCGCGCCCGATTCGACGTGCTCGAAGCCCATGGCCAGCGCCGCTTCCTTGAGCTCGACGAACTCTCGCGGCTCGTAGTAACGAACAACCTCCGCGTGTTTCTTCGAGGGACGCAGGTACTGGCCCACCGTGAGCACGTCGATGTCGTGTGCGCGCATGTCGTTGAAGACCTGGAGCAGCTCCTCGGTCGACTCCCCGAGGCCAACCATGACGCCCGACTTGGTGACCATGTTCGGCTTCAGTTCTTTGACGTACTGAAGAAGCCGCAGGCTGCCCTGGTAGTCGGCCTTCGGCCGGATCCGGGCGTAGAGGCGAGGAACCGTCTCCGTGTTGTGGTTGAAGATGTCCGGCCCAGCTTCGGCGACCACCCGGATCGCGTCACGGTCGCTGGCGAAATCTGGCGTCAGGACCTCGATCGTCGTCCGCGGGCTGCGCCGGCGGATCGCCCGAATCGTCCGCGCGAAGATCTCGGCGCCACCGTCGCGCAGGTCGTCGCGGTCGACGCTGGTGATGACCGCGTGCCGGAGCCCGAGCTCAGCGACCGATTCGGCGACTCGCAGCGGCTCGCCGACGTCGAACTCCGTCGGGCGTCCCGAGGTCACCGCGCAGAAGCGGCAGGCCCGGGTACAGGTGTCGCCGAGGATCATGAAGGTGGCCGTCCGGCGGTTCCAGCAGTCGTAGATGTTTGGGCAGTGGGCCTCTTCGCAGACTGTGTGCAGCCGGCGCTCCTTCACGAGATGCTTGAGCTCTCGGTACTCCTCGCCCTCGTGGGCGCGGACCCGGATCCACTCCGGGATTCGGCGCTGCGGCTGAAGTACGTCGGTCATGTCTGGTTCCTTGACTGAGAAGCGCTCAGATTCTGATGCTGGCCGGGGTCCACGTCTCCAGCCGCTGCTTGATCCAACCTACGAACTGGCCGGCCATCATCCCGTCGACGATCCGGTGATCGAAGGACATGCACACGTTCATCATGTTCCGAACCGCAATCCCTTCGCCGATCACTACCGGGCGCCTGACGATCGCCTCGGTGGTGAGGATGGCGGCCTGCGGCTGGTTGATGATGGGCTGCGAGGCAATGGAGCCGGTGGCGCCCGTGTTGTTGAGCGTGAAGGTGCCGCCCTGGACGTCTTCTGGCTTGAGCTGCCTCTCGCGCGCGCGTGTCACCACGTCCTGAATGGCGCGGGCGAGATCCGTGAAGCCAAGCCGGTCCGCGTCCCTCACCACGGGGACGATGAGGCCTTCGTCGTACGACACCGCGATCCCCAGATTGACGTACTTCTTGAGCAGAATCCCCTCCTCCGTCCAGGTCGAGTTGAGGTAGGGGAACTCGCCGAGGGCTTCGCAGACGACCTGGGCGATGAACGGCAGGTAGGTGAGGTGGAAGCCGTGGCGGCCCTGGAAGCCCTCCTTTTCGGCTTCGCGGTAGCGGACAAGCTCCGTCAGATCGACCTCCTGGAGGGTCCAGGCGTGCGGGGAGGTCGCCAGGCTGCGCGTCATGTGCTCGGCGATCGAGCGCCGGACCGCGGTGATCCGCACCAGCTCCTCGCGCTCGCCCGGGGCGAGCGGGCGCGCCGGCTCGGCGGCTGGCGCCGGAACTGGAGCCGCGGCGGGAGCCGACGGTGGAGCGGCGGTCGGCGGGGCCGGTGCAGCCGTTACCGGAGCCGGAGCGCTCACCGCCGCGGCGGCGCCGCCCTTTTGCACCCAGGCAAGCACGTCATCG
The DNA here is from genome assembly GCA_964529765.1 of uncultured Actinomycetes bacterium. Lineage (GTDB taxonomy): Bacteria > Chloroflexota > Dormibacteria > Dormibacterales > Dormibacteraceae > CAZHAC01. Next base: position 10,406 of record CAZHAC010000019.1, on the reverse strand, counting down.
CGTGTCACCCGGCCGCCTTCGCCGGTGCCTGGGATCGTGGTCGGATCGATTCCGTGCTCCTCCGCCAGCCGGCGTACCGCCGGGCTGAGCCGGGCGCCGGCCTGGGCCGCGGCTGCCGGGCCGCCGTTGGAGGGCCTGGATTCCATGGCGGCTGCAGCGGCTGCGGCGGGGACTGCAGCATCGGGCGCAGCCTCAGCGTCAGCGGCCACGGCGCCCTCGGCGCCTTCGATCTCGATCTCCGCGATCTCGGTGCCCACGGTGACCGTTGTTCCTTCCTGGACGGCGATGCGTGTCAGCCGGCCTTCGAACGGCGAAGGAATTTCCGCGTTGACCTTGTCGGTCACCACCTCTACCAGCGGTTCGTCACGCCTGACGAAGTCGCCCTCCTTCTTAAGCCAGCGATCGACGGTCCCCTCGGTGACGGACTCTCCGAGCTGCGGCATCTTGATCGGGGCGACGCCCATTCGTTACCGACCTCCCTTCGCGACGCTTGACACTGCCGCAAATGCTACCTCCGCACCGAAAAGCGTCCGTCTACGGTTAGCGGGTGGCCTACGGCGTCGGTTCGTGACCTTCACAGGACCCGCAGCGCGCCACGAACTCGCGCTGCGGGTCACTAGACTAGGTGCCGGCTTGGGGCGTGGTAGCCAAGTGGCAAGGCACGGGTCTGCAAAACCCTCACCGGCGGTTCGATTCCGCCCCACGCCTCCAAATACCCGGGCCACCGAGCCCGCGGGTGTTGAGTGACGGCCGCCGACCTCCGCGAGGCGATGGCCCGCGTGGCGGCAGGTGTGGCGGTGCTGGCGGCGCCCGATGGCGACGGCTTCCGCGGCCTGACCGTGACGAGTCTGACCGGAGTCTCGCTGGAACCCCCGCTGATCCTCGTCTGCCTGGACCGCCTGAGCCAGACCCGTGACCTGGTCGTCGATGGGCGCCGGTTCACGGTCAGCGTGCTGGGTCGCGGTCACGGCTTCATCGCCGAGCGCTTCTCGGGCCGAGCGCCGGTGGTGGAGCGCGCATGGCGGGACGTCCCGCACTTCCTGGCTCCTGGCGGGCTGCCCGTGATCGAGGGCGCCCTGGCCTGGCTGGAGTGCGGCGTGACGCAGGTCCACGAGGCGGGCGACCACGACATAGTGGTGGGGGAGGTGGAGGCGGCTGGGACCGGGCCCGGAGAGCCGCTGGTGCTGTGGGACCGCGAACTCTGGACCTTGAGCTAGCCCCGGACTTGCCCTCGACGCGTCTCCCCACGAGCCCTGCAGTAAGGCCTGGCTTAGCCCTACCCCACGAAATCTGGCGATTTCGCGGGGACCCCGGGTGCCAGGCCGTGTGAGTCCGTGATCCAGGCGTTGGGGACGACGCGACGCCGGTGAAAAGGGAGGTAGGGTCCCAACCCCACGAAACGCGAGCGTTTCGTGGGGACCCCTTTAAAAGGGGAGGAACCGCAGGTTCTTCCCCCGCTCAGTAGGGCAGGTCGTGCTCGTCCATGCCGAAGTGATGGCCCACCTCGTGGAGGATGGTTCGCCGGATCTCCTCGACGAGCTCGTCCCAGCTGTCAGCCGCTTCTTCGTGCGCACGCTTGAAGATCGTGATTCTCTCCGGCCACTCGTCGTCGCCTGCGCCTGAGCCCTCGTAAAGGCCGAGCAGACCTTCGGGCGACGATGCCGCGACCAGGAACTCGATATTCTCCAGGTACGGCTGGAACTCGGCCGGGATCGCCTCGATAGCCGCCTCCACGGCTGCCTCGAAGCGGTCCATGCTGACCTTCATCGGGGGCATTCTGCATGTCTGTGATCAAGCAAGTCGCGGTCGTCGGCGCGGGCACCATGGGGTCCCAGATCGCTCTCCAGATCGCCTACAGCCAGAGGTACGACGTCTCACTAATCGACGCCGACGCCGCCCAGCTCGAGCGTGCCCGCGCGCAGAACCAGAAGCTGGCCGCGCGCGCCGTCGAGAAGGGCAGGCTGCCGCAGGACCAGATGGAGGCGGCGCTCGGGCAAATCACGACGAGCACCGATGTTGCCTCCGGTGTCAGGGATGCCGACCTGGTCATCGAGGCCGTCTTCGAAAACCTCGACGTCAAGCGCCGGGTCTGGGAGGAGCTCGAGCGGTCGGCGAAGCGGGAAGCGATCCTGGCCAGCAACTCGAGCACGATCGCGATTTCCCGGCTGGCCGCGATGACATCACGGCCGGACAGGTGCTGCAACATGCACTTCTTTCACCCAGTCACCGTCATGCAGCTGTGCGAGGTCGTGAAGGGCCCCGATACCTCCGAGGCGACCGTGGAGACGGCGATGGAGTTCGTGCGCACGATCGACCGGGTGCCGGTTCGCATCAACAAGGAGATCCATGGCTTCATCGTCAACCGCATCCTGTTCGCCGCGGCGGAGGAGGCGATGCGGCTCTATGAGGGCGGCTACGCCTCGATCGAGGACATCGACATCGCGGTCAAGAAGGGGCTCAACTGGCCGATGGGCCCGTTCGAGGTGCTCGATTTCTCGGGTTTGGACGTCTTTTACGGGGCGCTCGAGGATCGCGCCAAGGCCGAGGGCGGCCCTGGCGCTCCCGCTGTTCTCAGGGAGAAGATCGAGAGGAACGAACTGGGCCGGAAGACCGGCAAGGGCTTCTACGACTACTCGACGCAGACCTGAAGCATGCGGACGGTCAACGTAGGGCGCAGCGGCCTGCGGGTTAGGTAGCAGCTCGACGACAAGGTAGAGGCGGTCGACCTCAAGCTGTCAGAGGCCACCCTCAAGAAGCTCGACGAGGTGTCGGCGGCCTTCCGGTAGTCGGGCGCTGCCCCCGGGGAGATTCGAACTCCCACCTGGGCCGGTTTTAAGCCGGCTGCCTCTGCCGAGATTGGGCTACGGGGGCGTGCGGCCCAAATTATCGGAGACGCTTCGAGGGCTGGCATTAGCGAAGCGTGACCGCAGCATCATTGTTGACAGTGAAGCCCTCACCTGGAATGCTGCCGCACGCAAATGAGGGAAGAGGGATTCCCGCGGTGGCTGAGCGAGCCCAAGGTCCTCGAGGACGCCGTTCGCCAGCTGCGGCCCGGCCCGCTGCAACCGGCCGACTACCAGGTGCCTGAGTTCGAGCTCTTCTCGGAATGGGACATCGCCTGCCACTACGCACCCTTCGATCACGTCGAGCCGGCCGCCAAGGTCGTGCTGGTGTCCATCAATCCGGGCATGGCTCAGGCGACGGCCGCCTTCGCCGCCGCCCGCGACGCGTTGTGGGGAGGGGCGAGCTGGACGGATGCGCAGCGGGTGGCCAAGAGGAATGTGGCCTTCACCGGGCCGCTGCTGACCAATCTGGTCCGGATGCTCGACTCCATCGAGCTGCCACAGCGGTTGGAAGAGGCAGGGATCTGCAGCGTCAGCAGCTCGCGGGCGCTCTTTGCCCGCGAGCGGACGGAGCTTCACGCGACCTACTGCGTGCGCTATCCGGTGATGGTCGACGGCCGCGACTACTGGGGCCGCCGGCCCATGCTTCTGCGTTCGCCGCTTCTGCGCCCCTTCCTCTACGACGTGCTGGAGCCCGAGCTGCGTGAGCTCCCGCAGGCGGTCGTGCTCCCACTGGGACGGATCGCCGGAGAGGCGGTCGCGGCCCTTGTCGAAGCCGGCTCGCTGCCGATCGAGCGCTGCCTCTTCGGGCTGCCGCACCCGTCCGGCACCAATGGGCATCGCGAAGAAGACTTCGAACGCGCGCAACATGAGCTCTCGTACCAGCTCAAGGCCTGGTTCGGCTCGCACGCGCCGGCCCCGCCACAGGTGTCCGCGCCAGGGACCTCTCTAGAATCGCGGTGATGCGCCTTCGCTCCGAAGAAGTCCCCGAACCTGATGAGCCGGACGTCCCCGAGGAGGAGCCCGAGCCGGTAGCGACGGCGCCGGCCACGGCAGTACCGTCGGTTGCTGGCCAGGCCGACCGCGACTACGAGTACCGGGTCGACACGCTGACCGTGGCCGAGATCCTCGATGGCAAGACGCTCCCCTTGCGGCTGGAAGAGGCGTCGCATGACGAGTGGTACCTGGTCGAGGTCATCGACTGCGGCGACAAGAAGGCGATCCTGCTGCGTAAGCGCAAGGAGAACAAGCGCGATCGGAAGCCGCTGGGCTTCTTTCCACCCAGAACGTAAAACCGGCCGTCGAAGGGACGGCGTTAGATTGGTTCTGTGAGTTCACCCTCCTCACGAAAGCGAAGGAAGGTCCTGCTGATCGAGGACGACGCTGCGATCAGGGCCGTGGTGGCCGAGGTGTGCCGCCGGGACGGCTATGAGGTGATCGAGGCGAGCGGCGGCCGGCAGGGTGTTCAGACGGCGGTCGCCGGTGAGCCGGACATCATCGTGCTCGACTGGGTCCTGCCCGACATCAGCGGGATCGAGGTCTGCCGCGAGCTCCGGCGCCAGGGCGTCAGCTCTCCGATCCTCATGCTCACTGGGCGCACATCGAAGGTGGATGTCGTGGTCGGACTCGAGGTGGGGGCGGATGACTACATCACCAAGCCCTTCGACGCCAGGGAGCTCTCCGCGCGCCTGGGCGCCCACCTGCGGCGAACCGCGATGGCGCCAGCCGGCACGCAGCGCAATGGGATTCTGCAGGTGGGTGGAATTGAGATCGACACCGAGGGTCGCCGCGTTCGGGTCAATGACCGCGAGGTCAAGCTGACAATGACTGAGTTCAACCTCCTGGCCCTGCTCGCCGCCAATCCGGGTCGGGTGCTCACCCGCGCCCAGCTCCTGGAGAAGGTCTGGGGGTACCTGGCAGACGTCGACTACCACTCCGTCGACCCGCACATCCAGCGGCTGCGCAAGAAGCTCGATGGGGCCAAGGAGGGCGACTCCGGGGTCTCTCTGGAGGCGGTTCCCGGCCTCGGTTACCGGCTCTCGCCCAGGATCTGATTCGCGACCAACCCGAAACCCCGCTCCGGCGATACGTCATCGTGACCTCCAGCAACCTCCGCGCGTTCCCCTGAGGTGGATTTCTTGACCAGGCTAGGATCAGACGATGGCCGGTGACGACCGCCCGATCGGCGTCTTCGACTCGGGGGTAGGCGGTCTCACCGTACTCCGGTCGATCCGCGAGCTTCTCCCCGACGAGGCGACGATCTATGTCGCCGACCTCCTTCACTTCCCGTACGGGCCTCGCTATCAGCAGGAGGTCCGGCAGTTCGCGTTCGACATCATCCGCTACCTGCAGACGCGCGAGGTGAAGATGGTGGTGATCGCCTGCAATACCGCTACCGCCGCCGCCCTCAACGCCGCCCGCGAGGTGTTCGACGTTCCGATCGTGGGCGTGATCGGTCCGGGCGCTCAGGCAGCAGTCGAGGCGACCCGCAAAGGCCTGGTGGGCGTGATCTCGACCGAGGGCACGCGTCTCAGCCAGGAGTATCTGCACGCGATCAAGGAGATCGACCCGATGGTCGGGGTCTTCCAGAAGGCCTGTCCGGAGTTGGTCGACATCGTCGAGGCGGGGGATGCACGGAGCCCGAGGGCGGAGGCGGCGCTGCGTGGCGACCTCGCGGAGATCGCAAACCTGGGCGCCGATGTACTCGTGCTCGGATGCACTCACTATCCGCTGCTGCGGCCGACGATCGAGACGGTCTACCCGAACGCCTTCACAATCGTCGACTCGGCCGCGACCACCGCCGCCAGCGTTCAGCGCCGGCTCGATCACGCGCGAATGCGTGCCCGGGGCGGCGATCCGCGCCACGAGATCCTGGTGACCTCGGTGCCGGAGCGCTTCAACCAGGTGGCCGAGGTGCTCTTCGGCGAGCGCGTGCCCGAGGTCCGCGAGATCAACCTCTGGGACTAGGCGCGGTGGACGTCAGCCCTCTCTTCGGACCTGTCGCAGCCGACGTCGACGACCTCGAAGGCCGGTTCCGAGAGTCGTTCACCGGTGACGATCCGGCCGCCGCCGCGCCGATGTCTGAGCTCTTCGCCGCGGGCGGCAAGCGCCTGCGGCCGGCGCTGGTGCTCCTTTCCGGCCTGCTTGGGACCTACAGCCAGGAAAAGCTGCTTCCGGCCGCGATCGCGGTCGAGTTGATTCACGCGGCGACGCTCGTCCATGACGATGTGATCGACCGCTCGGCCACCCGCCGCGGCCGGCCGACTGTCGTCGCCAGCGCCGGCTCCGAGGCCGCCATCGTGATCGGCGATCACTACTTCGCCAAGGCTTATCGCGAGGCCAGCCGCACCGGCGATCCCGAGGTGGTGGCGATCCTTGCGGAGGCGGTCATGCTGATCTGCGCGGGCGAGCTCGAGCAGCATGCCAGCCGCTGCCATTGGCGGCCCGACATCGACACCTATCTGCGCCGCATCGAGCGTAAGACCGCGGTTCTGCTCGCGGCCGCCTGCCGGATTGGCGCCCGGCTGGGTGGGCTCGACCGAGCCGGGCAGGAGGCGCTCGCCCGTTTCGGCACCGCCCTCGGCCTCGCCTTTCAGATCGCCGACGACGTCCTCGACTACACCGGCAGCGAGGAGGAGCTCGGCAAGCCGGTCGGCCACGACCTGGCGGAGGGAATGACCACTCTTCCTCTGATGCTTACCCCGGGCGTCACCTACCTGCTGGAGGACGGACGCTGCCCCGACCCCGAGGTCGCGAGCAGGGTGATAACCCAGGTCCGCGAGGGGATCGGGCCCCGGTTGGCGCTGGAGCGGGCGGCCGCCTACGCAAACCAGGCGCGCGCCGAGCTGGCGGGCTTTGAAGGTCCGGCCGCTGAGGCTCTGGCCGGCCTGGCGACGTACGTGGTGACCCGCAGGCTATAAAGAAAGTCGCCCGTGCCGACTCCCGCCCATCAGCCGCCGCCGGTCCGCTTGGTTGGCACCGGTCCCGGCCATCCGTCCCTGGTCACCGTCCAGGCGCGGGAGGCGATCGCCGAAGCGAACGTCATCCGCTGGATGGACGGCTGCCATGAAGCACTGCTCGCCCTCGCGCGTCCGGGCGCTGATGTGGCGCCCTTCCGGGGTTCGGAAGACGTCGTCAAGGCCGCACACGTGGGCGGCGCGGTGGCGGTGCTCTATCCCGGCGATCCCTACTTCTTCGCCGACGGCGCCAAGCTCGCGGAGGCCCTCGAGAAGGCAGGCATCGACTTCGAGGTGCTGCCCGGGCTGGTTGTCGACACCGCCGCGCCTGCGCTCAGCGGGATTCCGCTGACCGTTCCCGGCCGGGCCAGCTCGGTGGCGCTCGGCCGGCCCGATCACGCCGACACGGTGGTGCTGCGGCTGGCGCCTGGGCTGTGGGAGAACGGCGTCAAGGCGCTCATCGACGCCGGGCACCCTACAGGCCGGGCGGCCGCCTTCATCGTCAACCCGGGCACGCCGGAGCAGCGCCGGCTGGTGGCCCCGCTGGGCGAGCTGCTGGGGGTCGCTCATGAGCGCGGGCTGGAGGGCGACGCCCTGATCGTGAGCGGCCCCGGCGTCGAGATGTCGAAGCTCCTGGACACTCTGTCGCGGCGGCCGCTGCACGGTAAGCGCGTGCTCGTGACCCGAGCCCGCCACCAGGTCGAGCCCTTCCGCCGGCAGCTGTCCGACCTGGGGGCGATCGTCGTCGAGGTTCCGACGATCGAGATCCGGCCCATCCCGCAGAGCAAGGAGATGGCGGCCGCCATCGACCGTCTCGAGGACACCGGTCTCGTCATCTTCACCTCGGCCAACGCCGTCGACATCTTCTTCCCGATCCTGCTCGACCTCGGCCACGATGCGCGGACGATGGCGGGCTCGAAGATCTGCGCGATCGGGCCCGAGACGGCAAGGGCGCTCGAGAACCACGGGCTGAAGGCCGACCTGGTCGCCGGCGAGTACACGGCCGAGGGGCTGCTTCAGGCGCTCACCGGCTGGGACCTGCAGGGGGTGCGAGTCCTGGTGCCGCGCGCCCGCATGGGTCGCGACGCGCTGCCGGCGACCCTGATCCAGCAGGGCGCCGAGGTGACGATTCTGCCGGTCTACGAGACGGTGTGCCCGCAGAGCTCGGCGGAAGAGCTGAAGCGCCTCTTCGCCGGCACCGGGGTGGACGCCATCACTTTCACCAGCTCGTCGACCGTGACCAACTTCGTCTCCGCGTTTGGCGGCAAGCTGCCCGAGACGGTCTCCAGGGCGGCAGTCGCCTGTATGGGGCCGGTCACCGCCGAGACCGCGAGAAAGCTCGGATTGAGGGTCGATATAATCGCCCGCGAATACACCACGCGCGGGCTCGCGCTCGCCATCGCGGAGGCTCTCGACTGACTGAAACCATTCCGTCCGCGATCCCGCGCCCCCCGCTGGGTGCGATGGCGGCGATCGCCGCGGTCGCCCTGGTCGCGATCCTCGCCGGCCAGGCATTGACCTTCGCAATGCGCCCGCAGCCGGCCAGCGCCTTCTCCAGCTGTCGCACTGCCCGCGAAGTGGCGCCGCGCGCTTACGCGGCTCCGCCCGCGATGTGCATCGATCCCAAGCGGACCTACTCGGCGACCATCCAAACCACAAAGGGCAACATCACGGTCACGTTCCTGACCAGCGTTGCGCCCAAGACGGTGAACAACTTCATCGTGCTGGCGGTCAACGGCTACTACAACGGGATGCGCTTCTACCGGCATGGCGCCTTTTACTGGCAGACCGGTGATCCCAACGAGGATGGGACGGGAGGGCCTGGCTACCTGGTGCCCGATGAAGACACCTCGTCCGAGCCTTTCGTGCCCGGCTCATTGGGGATGGCCCGGATGCCCGACGGCCTGAACGGCGGACAGTTCTTCGTGACCACCGACAGCTGGCCGGGCAGCGGACCCCCGGCGGCCTTCAACCACTTCGCCACCGTCACCCTCGGCAATGACATCCTCGGCCAGCTGACGACCTCAGACCGCATCCTGAAGGTCGACGTCTCCCGTACTTAAGTCCGACAAAACCTGGAGACGGAGATCGGACAGGGCGGACGTATAATCGCCCCGAGGAACCTATGCCCATTCATCCACTCTGGATCGTCGCGCTGCTCGTCATCGTGCTGATCGTGTTCGGCCCCGGCAAGCTACCCGAACTCGGCGGCGCCATCGGAAAAGGTCTCCGGGAGTTCCGGAAGGCGACCAGCGAGCTCACCAACGAGGTCACCAAGGCCAGCGCTCCGGAGGAGCCCAAGGCAGCCGCGGCACCGCCCGAGCCGCCCAAGGCCGAAACCCCCTCCAAGAGCTAGCCTGGCCCAGATCGACGAGGCCTTCGCATGAAGGTCTTCCAACGACGTCCTCGCCGGGCACTCCAGCCCGACGACTTCCAGATGTCCATCATCGAGCACCTGGAAGCGCTCCGGCGAGTGCTGATCATCTCCATCGCCGCCTGGGCACTGACCACCGTCGTGGCCTGGTTCTTCGCGGACACCATTTATGCCTTCCTGGTCCACCGCGCCAACCTTCAGGGCGGCCACACGATCTACCTCAACCCGACGGGCGCATTTTTCATCCGGCTCAAGATCGCGCTCTACACCGGTCTGGCGATCGCCTCGCCGGTCCTGCTCCAGCAGATCTGGTCGTTCGTGTCGCCCGGGCTCTACCTGAACGAAAGGCGCCTGTTCGGCCCGCTCATCGCCGCGTCGGTCTTCTTCTTCGTCCTCGGCATGGCCTTCGCCTTCTTTTCGATCCCGCTCATCATGCGGGTGCTCAACGGCTTCGCCGACAACAGCGTCATGCAGCCGCTGTTCGACGCCAACGAGTTCCTGGGCTTCGTCCTCGGATTGATCATCGGTTACGGGCTCGTTTTCGAGCTGCCGGTGGTGATCTTCGTCCTCGGCCGCATCGGGCTCATCAGCTCGCGCTGGTTGTGGGCCAACCGCCCGTACTGGTTTCTCGGCCTCGGCCTGCTGGCCAACTTCCTCACCCCCGGCGGCGACCCGTTCACGCCGCTGATCATGTTCGTGCCGCTCTACCTCTTCTACGAGGGCTCGACGCTCCTGCTCCGGCTCACCGGCCGGTGATGAGGCACGACGGCCGCGAGGCCGACCAGCTGCGCCCGGTGACGATCGAGCTCGGCGTGAACGTGCACGCCGAGGGGTCGTGCCTGATCTCGATGGGCCGGACGCGGGTGTGGATCACCGCAACCGTTGACGACCGGGTGCCTCCACACCGGCGGGGAACCGGTCATGGCTGGGTGACCGCCGAGTACTCGATGCTGCCCCGATCGACCCATGACCGGGGAATGCGTGAGTCTGTGAGCGGGCGGATCGGGGGGCGTACCCATGAGATTCAGCGCCTGATCGGCCGTTCGCTCCGGGCCGCCGTCGACATGGGCATGCTCGGCGAGCGGACGATCACGCTTGACTGCGACGTGCTCCAGGCCGACGGTGGCACGCGCACGGCAGCCGTCACGGGTTCCTTCTGTGCGCTCTACCAGGCCGTCAAGCGGATGCGCGAAGTGCGGATGCTGAAGGAGATGCCGATCCGCTCCTACGTTG
>CAZHAC010000018.1:0-21511 GCA_964529765.1 uncultured Actinomycetes bacterium | reverse complement strand
GAGTTCACCAACAACACGATCCAGGTCGACTTCCAGCTCCCCGATCGCTTCGAGCTCGAGTACGTGGCGGAGGACGGGTCTCGAAAACGGCCGGTCATGGTGCATCGCGGCGCCTTCGGCGCGATGGAGCGCATGTTCGCCTTCTTGATCGAGAAGTACGCCGGCGCCTTCCCGACCTGGCTCCACCCGACTCAGGTCGTCGTCATCCCGATCACCGACGGCCAGATCGCGTACGCGGAGGAGGTCGCGGACCGGCTGCGGCGGTCGCGCTTGCGGGTGGAAGTGGACGCCCGCTCGGAGCGCATGAACCGCAAGATCCGGGAAGCGCAGGCGCGGAAAGTCCCCTACATGGCCGTGGTTGGTGGCCGGGAGGCGGAGTCGCGCCACGTGTCGGTGCGGAACCGGGCCGGCGAGCAGGCCGACGAGCCACTCGACGAATTCGCCCAGCGAGTCGAGCGGGAGGTCGCCGAAAAGCGGCTGGCACCCGAATAGTCCGCGGCTTTGGGGCAGATTCGCCTACGGATGCCCGAAGTCGACGGCTTGGGACGCGAAGCCTGATAAACTCGCCATGCAAGCAGGGGCCCGCCCCTCACCCGCAATGGCCCCCTAGCGGCTGGCGACGGGTTTCCAACGTTTCAACAATGGAGACGGGCGGCCTGCTGCCGTCCGTTATTTTGTTTCTGAGTAGGAGGAGCTGAACCCACTGAAGAAGAGCGAGGGAGTCGCCGATCCCGTTTAAGGAGCTTCGGATCAACGATCAGATCCGCTCCAACGAGGTGCGTCTGATCGATGACCAGGACAACCAGCTCGGGGTGCTCAACCTGGAGACCGCACAGCGGATCGCCAGGGAGAAGGGACTCGACCTCGTGGAAGTCGCCCCCCAGGCGAACCCGCCGGTCTGCCGGCTGATGGACTACGGGCGCTACAAGTTCGAGACCATCAAGCGGGAGAAGGACCAGCGGCGCCGCCAGAACGTCATCAAGCTGAAGGAGATGAAGCTCCGGCCGAAGGTGGCGGACCACGACTTCCAGACCAAGTTCCGTGGCGTAAAGCAGTTCCTCGAGCAGGGTGAGAAGGTCAAGGTGACGATCATGTTCCGGGGCCGTGAGATGGTCCACCAGGAGATCGGGCGCAGGTTGCTGGATCGGGTGGCGGACGCCGCCAAGGACATCGCTGTCGTTGAGCGCGCACCCATCATGGAGGGCCGCAACCTCTTCATGATCCTCAGTCCCACCAGTAAGCCGAAGCCCAAGGAGGCCGCTCCGTCCAATGTCTAAGCTCAAGACCCGGAAGGGTCTCGCCGACCGCATCCGGGTGACCCGGAACGGCAAGCTTCTTCGCGCCCACGCGTGGAAGAGCCACCTGCTCGAGCACAAGTCCGCCGCGCGCAAGCGCAAGTACCGGTCCGCCGCCGCGGTCTCATCCGCCGACGCCAAGCAGGTCCGGCGGTCGCTCGGGATCTAGCGGCATGGCCCGGGTCAAGCGCGGCGTCATCGCACGCCGCAAGCACAAGTCGATCCTCGCCCGAGCCAAGGGCTTCCGCCTCTCGAAGAAGCTCCTTTTCAGGCCCGCCAACGAAGCGGTCCTGCACTCGCTCGCCTACGCCTTTCGCGACCGCCGCGCCCGCAAGCGCGAGATGCGGAGTCTCTGGATCGCGCGGATCAATGCGGCCTCGAGGCAGTCGGGGCTGCCCTACAACAAGCTGATGCACGGCCTTCGCCAGGCCGGAGTGGAGATCGACCGCAAAGTGCTCGCCGACCTGGCCGTGCGCGACAGCGGTTCCTTTGCCCGGCTGGTCGAGGTTGCGAAGAACAACCTCTAACCCCACCGTCCTAACGAGCAGCGAGAACGAGGTCGCCCGGCGCATCCGCCGGCTGGCCCATCGCCGCGAACCCGGGGAAGTTCTGCTGGAAGGTCCGCGGGTGGTCCGCGAAGCCGTGCTGGCCGGTATCGAGCTCGAGCTGCTCATCCTTCGCGAGGACATGCGCTTCGACGCACCCGCCGAGCGCACAGCCGTGCTTTCGGAAAGGCTCTTCAACTCTGTGAGCACGACGGTGACGCCACAGGGGGTAATGGCCATCGCTCGCCGGCGGGAGGTACCGTTCGCCGAGGCACTGGCCCAGGCGAGGGAGCGGCACTGGCCACTCGTCGTTCTCGACCGCGTCCAGGACCCCGGCAACGTCGGCACCATCGTGCGCAGCGCCGCCGCTGCCGGTGCTCCCGCGGTCGCGTTCCTCGAGGGCACGGCCGACCCCCTTGGACCCAAGGCGGTGCGCGCCTCGGCCGGCAACGTCTTCCGGGTCGCGGTCGCCCAGGCCCGGTGGCAAGACATGGAAGACGTGGGGGATCTCGAGGTCTGGGGCGCGGCGGCGGAGGGCGGGGAGCGGTTGTACGACGCTCCGATCGACAAGGCGGGTGCCCTGGTTCTGGGCAGCGAGGCCCACGGTCTCCGTCACGGCAGCCTGCGGAAGGTGACGATCCCGATCGCCGAGGGGGTCGAGTCGCTGAACGTCGCAGCAGCGGCCGCGGTCCTGCTCTTCGAGGTGAAGAGGAGGCACGCAGCATGAATGTTTTCGGGGACCCCGATTTGAATATGCGAGGAGGACCCCGCACCCCCGCCGGCGATCTCGCACGGCGCGCCCTGGGGGAGATCGCAACCGCCCGCAGCCCTGAGGAGCTTGAGCGGATTCGCCTCGACTACCTGGGCCGCTCGAGCGGCCGGATCACCTCACTGTTGGAGCAGATCGCGCAGCTGCCCAAGGAGGAGCGGCCGGTCGCCGGCAAGGCGGCCAACGATGCCAAACGGGCGGTCGAGGCAGCGCTCACAGAGCGCGCCCAGCAGCTCGAGCACGAGCGGCTCGCCGACCTCGCCGAGTCGGATGCGATCGACGTCACCTTCCCGGCACCGCCCCTGCCTACCGGCCACATTCATGTCATGACGCAGGTCCAGCGCGAGCTGGAGACGATCCTCGAGGCGATCGGGTTCACCGTCGAGGTCGGCCCCGAGGTGGAGACGGACTGGTACAACTTCGAAGCCCTGAACCTGCCTAAGGGCCACGCGTCGCGCGACGTACAGGACAGCTTCTTTCTCGATGAGGGTGAGGAGCTCGTGCTCCGCACGCACACCTCGCCGGTCCAGATCCGGGCCATGGAGCGCTACCGGACGCCGCCCATCTACGTGATCGTGCCCGGGCGCACCTACCGGCGCGACGCCTCCGACGCCAGCCACCTGCCGACGTTCACCCAGCTCGAGGGACTGGCGATCGACGAAGGGCTGGCCGTCAGCGACCTCAAGGGGACGCTCACGTATATGGCCCGATCGTTATTCGGCGCTGATCGGCAGATCCGGATGCGCCCGCACAACTTCAGCTACACCGAGCCCAGCTACGAGTTCGACTGCTCGTGTGGGATCTGCGGCGGCAAGGGCTGCCGCACATGCGGAGGCGACGGCTGGATCGAGATCGGCGGCTGCGGGATGGTTCATCCGAACGTGCTCCGCAACGGCGGCATCGACCCGGAGCGGTACAGCGGCTACGCGTGGGGCTTCGGCATCGAACGGATGGCGCTGCTCAAGTACAACGTCCCCGACATCCGGGCGTTCTACGAGAACGACCTCCGGTTTTTGGAGCAGTTTTAGTGTCCTGCTTCGGAGGTTCGCCCGGAAAATTGTGGGAGGCGCGCGACAGCGCGCCGGTCTGGGCGGCTAGCCGACAGGAACGGGTGGAACGAGGAGGAGCGCAGCAGCGCTGCGTGACGACGAAGGGCCGGGTCCCTGTTCCGTGCGGATCGCCGTCCAGAGCCGCAATTTGCCAGCGAACTTTCGGAGCGGGACACTAGTGCGCGTCTCTTGGGAGTGGCTGAACGAGCTTGCCGACCTGGAGGGCATCACCGCCCCGCAGGGGGCGCATATGCTCACCATGATCGGCTTCACCGTGGAGTCGATCGACGTCCTCGACCTCTCCGAGATCCTGATCGGCCGGGTCATCTCGCAGGAGCCGCATCCCCAAAGCCGCAACCCGCTCTGGATCCATCAGGTCGACATTGGCGGCGGCCAGACGCGCCAGATCATCGCGGGCGCTCCCAACGCGGTTCCCGGGTCGCTGGTGCCCGTCGCCCTTCCGGGAACGACCGTCCCGAACGGTCGCTACGTGCGCGACGCCAAGATCGCCGGCTACGCGGGGGAGGGCATGCTCGCTTCACGCGAGGAGCTCCTGCTGGGCGAGGACAAGGAGCCGGCGATCATGATCCTCGACACCGGCGAGCCGGGCCAGCGGCTGTCCGAGCTGATTCCTCCGGACGCGATCTTCGAGGTCGAGGTCACCCCCAACCGGCCCGACTGCCTGGGCCATCTCGGACTCGCTCGCGAGCTGGCGGCCGCTGCCGGCCGGCGGCTCAAGGTCGACTTCCTGCCGCCCTTCGTCGGTGACGCCGAGCCGCCCGCGACCGAGCTGATCTCGGTTCGCATCGAAGCCCCGGATCTCTGCCGCCGCTACATCGCTGGCGTGATCCGCGACGTCCATCCCGGACCCAGCCCGAAATGGATGCAGCGCCGGCTGCGGGCGGCCGGCGTCCGCCCGATCAACAACCTGGTCGACGTGACCCAGTACGTGATGCTCGAGTACGGACAGCCGCTGCACGTCTTCGACATGGCCAAGATCGGCGGCGCCGAGATCGTGGTCCGGCGGGCTCGCGAGGGCGAGTCGATTCTCACCCTGGACGGCGTCACCCGGAAGCTGGACCCCAACATCCTGGTCATCGCCGATAGCCGCACCCCGATGGCGATCGCGGGCGTGATCGGCGGGGAGGAGAGCGCGGTCGGCGACCAGACGCGCGACGTCGTGCTCGAGGCGGCGACCTTCGACGGTGTCAACATCCGCGCCACATCGCGCGCGCTCAGGATCCGAACCGACGCCTCCAGCCGCTTCGAGAAGACGCTTTCCCCCGAGCTCGCCTTGGCCGGCGCGCGCCGGGCCGCCCAGCTGATCGGCGAGCTCACCGGCGGCCGGGTCCACGAGGGCTGGCCCGACGAGTATCCGGTTCCCCAGGAGCCGGTCCGGGTGCGGATGCATCCGGAGAAGATCGACCGCGTGCTGGGCGTGCACGTGCCCCTCGAGGAGGCGGAGGCGATCCTCCGCCGGCTCGACTTCCAGGTGCGCGACGAGGACGGCGCCTGGGACGTGCTGCCGCCGGTCTTCCGGCTCGACGTCGCCATCCCGGAAGACGTCGTCGAGGAGGTCGGCCGCATCTACGGGGTTGACCAGGTGCCGGCCACACTGCCTGGTTCACGGCGCTCGGTGATCCGTCCCTACCAGCCCAGCGCCGACCGCGAGCTTGACCCGGCTCGGCAGGCGTTCACGGCGGGCGCCTACACCGAGACCCTGACGACGGCCCTGATAGATGGACGCCTGCTCGAGAAGCTGGGCATCGCCGGCCGCAGCCTGCGCGTGATCAACCCGGTGAGCGAGGAAATGGACACACTGCGAACGTCTCTTTTGCCCTCGCTGCTCCAGGTGATCGAGCTCAACCGGCACCGCGGCCGCCAGCAGGTCGCGGTCTTCGAGCTCGGCCGTGTCTACCTGGCGCGGGACGGCCAGGGCCCCACCCAGCCGGAGGAGCCCTGGATTCTGGGCTCGGCCGCGACCGCGGGGGCCTCTGGCGAGGATGGGCGGCGGGCCTTCCTGCACGTGAAGTCGGTGCTCGACCGGGTTGCCCACGAGCTCTCGGTTCCAGCGCTCACCTACCGGCGGGCACAGGCCCCGCTTTACCACCCGGGGCGCTGCGCGGCGGTGCTGGCGGGCGACGTCGAGCTCGGATTCGTAGGTGAGCTTCATCCAACGGTCCTCGGCCAGTTCGACCTCGAAGGTCGCGCCGTCGCCTGCGAGATCGACATCGAGGCGCTGCTCGGCACGCGCCGAACCCGCTCCTCGGTCGAGCTGCCACGCTTCCCGGCGGTCGACCGCGATCTCAACGTGGTCGTCGCTGCCAAGGTCGAGGCGGCAGCGCTTCTGGACACGATCCGGGAGGCGGGCGGCGAGCTGCTCGAGGCGGTGCGCGCGTTCGACGAGTATCGCGGCGCGCAGGTCGGAGACGGGCAGAAGAGCCTCGCGTTCTCGTTGACTTTCCGGAGCCCGGAGCGCACCCTGACGGACGCCGAAGTGGACGAGATCATGCGGGCGATCCGGGCCGCCCTGGAGACGCGACACCAAGCAAGGTTCAGGACGTAGGCCCGTTTTGACCCTGATCGACCTGATCTCGCTCGTCCTCATCGTCGCCTACGGCGTGCTCGGCTGGTACTCGGGAACCATCCGGCGGGTCATCGGGCTGATCGGCGTTTACATCGCGGCGCTCGTCGCCACCAATATGGGGCAGTTCGCGGGCGGGATCCTGCGCCAGTCCAACTCGACGATCAGCATTCCAGACGCCAGAATGGCGGGCTGGCTCTTCTTCTTCGTGCTTCTGGTGCTGGTCTTCGAGGGCGCCGCCACCGCGATTCACACGCAGCTGCAGCTGGCGGTGGTGGCCCTGAACCGAGGCGTGGGAGTCGTGCTCGGCCTGGCCACCTCAGTCGTGGTGCTGATGGCCGGCGCCTACATGCTGGCGGGCTACGCCAACGCGCAGACCAACGAAGCCACCGCGAAGCAGCTCTCGGTCCGCGATCAGCTGAAGCATTCGGCGGTGCTGCTGCCGGTGGCGAAGAACGTGGGGGTCCTCGCGCTCCCGTTCATGAGTGCAGCGCTGCCCCGCGAGGGCGAGGCCTACTTCGTCTTCGAGGGCGCGTCTCAGTAGCCACGCACCCGGGCGATAGCCAGGGATCGCAGTCCTATAGGCTGTCACCGTGAGCGAGTCCCTCTGGAAGTTTCTGCGC
This sequence comes from uncultured Actinomycetes bacterium, assembly GCA_964529765.1. Lineage (GTDB taxonomy): Bacteria > Chloroflexota > Dormibacteria > Dormibacterales > Dormibacteraceae > CAZHAC01. The sequence continues at coordinate 14,646 of CAZHAC010000018.1, read as the reverse complement.
GCCCGCGCGGTCCAGATTGAACAGGAGAGCCACCTCCGCCAGCGCCTGCTCTCCGGTGACCGGCTGCGGGTCAAGCTGGGGCTCGACCCGACCGCGCCAGACATCCACGTCGGCCACCTGGTGGTCCTCGACGTGCTGCGCGCGTTTCAGGACGAGGGCCACACGGTGGTCCTGATCATCGGCGACTACACAGCGATGATCGGCGACCCCAGCGGCCGCTCCGAAACTCGGCCGATGCTCACCCGTGAGCAGGTCGACGAGAACGCGCGCACGTACTTCGAGCAGGTCTACCTGGTCCTCGACCCGGACCGCACAGAGGTGCACGGCAACGCCGAGTGGTTGGGCGAGCTGACGGCGGCCGACATCCTCCGCCTGCTCGGAACGGCCACCCTCCAGCAGGTGCTGCAGCGCGAGGACTTCGCCAGCCGGCTCCGTGAAGGCCGGCCGATCGGCGCCCACGAGATCCTCTACCCGTTCAACCAGGCGTATGACTCGGTTGCCGTTCGGGCGGACGTGGAGATCGGGGGCACCGACCAGCTCTTCAATCTCCTGTTCGGGCGTGAGGTGCAGCGTGCCTACGGGCAGGAGCCGCAGGACATCGCCGTCTTCCCCCTGCTCGAGGGGCTCGACGGCGTCCAGAAGATGTCCAAGTCGCTGGGCAACTACATAGGTATCTCGGAGCCTCCCGACGAGATCTACGGGAAGGCGATGAAGATCCCAGACTCTTTGACGGAGCGCTACCTGAAGCTGGTTTCCGGGCTGCCGGAGAAGAAGGTCGCCGAGACGCTCAAGCTGGGCCCGCGGGATGCCAAGGCGGTCCTCGCCAGGCAGCTCGTAAAGCGGCTGCACTCAGAAGAGGCTGCCGAGGCTGCCGAGGCCACTTTCGACCGCCGGTTCCGGCGCCGCGACCTCGGGGCGGAGGACGTGCAGACGGTCGAGGTTCCGGCTGGTACGACCCTGGAGCAGCTCATCGTCCGCGGCGGGCTGGCGCCTACCATCAGCCAGGCCCGAAAACTGTTTCCAAGTGGCGCCCTGGCGGGCGAGCGCCGGATCACGCTGACGGATCAGGTCGAGGACGGGCAGGTGCTTAAGATCGGGAAGCACCGTTTCGTACGGGTCGTGGCCAGGTAAAATCGAAAGTATGTTCGGAGGTCTCCCCTAGGTGTCAGGTCATTCCAAGTGGGCCGGCATTAAGCACAAGAAGGCCATCGTCGACGCCAAGCGCGGGCAGACGTTCACGCGTGCCAGCCGTGAGATCACGATCGCGGCCAAAGAGGGCGGGGGCGACGCGGACGGCAACTTCCGGCTGCGACTGGCGATCCAGAAGGCACGCGAGGTCAACATGCCCGCCGACCGCATCCAGGCGGCGATCGATCGGGGTACCGGGGCTGGGAAGGGCGAATCCCTCGAGGAGCTCCGCTACGAGGGCTACGGTCCATCCGGGGTGGCGATACTCGTCGACGCCATGACCGACAACCGCAACCGCACATCGGCCTCGCTCAAGCACATCTTCAGCAAGCACGGTGGCAACCTCGGCGAGGCCGGCTCGGTGGCCTGGATGTTCGACCGCAAGGGGATGCTGGAGGTCGACCCCAAGGGCGTCGACCCCGACGAGATCGGCCTGGCCGCGATCGACGCCGGCGCCGACGACGTCAAGGTCGAGGAGGACTCGATCGAGATCACGACGTCGCCCAACGAGCTGGAGGCGGTACGCATCGCAGTCGAAGGGCTAGGGGTCAGCGTCGAGAATGCCGAGATCACCATGCACCCGAAGCAGACGGTGCCGGTCGACGAGGACAAGGTCGCCGGCGTGCTGCGGCTGCTCGAGCACCTGGAAGAGGACGAAGACGTCCAGCAGGTCTACGCCAATTTCGACATCCCAGCCGAAGTTCTTGAACGCATCTCAGCCCAGGTCTAACCCCCTTTATGAAGAGTGCGGGGGAGTCCTCCCCCGCGACGCCCTGCTGGTCCGATGTCAGCACCTGCCGGGGTAGGCCACTACCTCGGCATCGACCCCGGCCTCGCCAGCACCGGCTGGGGAGTCCTCGACACCGGCGGGAGGGTGGTCGCCTGCGGAACCATCAAGACGGCGCCCGGTCCTGACGGTCCACGCTTGCTGACGATCAGCGCCGAGCTGGAGCGCGTCCTGGGCTCACACCGGATTGCTGAAGCAGCCCTCGAGGAGCTGTTCATGGGCGCCAACCGCACGAGCGTGATCGGGGTCGCCCAGGCTCGCGGAGTGGTGCTCCTGGCCCTTGAGCGGGCGGCGGTGCCTGTCTTCGAGTACAAGCCGGCCAGCGTAAAGGCCAACCTGACGGGCTACGGCAGCGCGGGCAAGGCGCAGATGGCCCGGATGCTGGCCGTACAGGGCGTCCGCGAGAAGGTCGACGACCACGCGGCGGACGCCATTGCCATCGCCATCTGCCACTCCCGGTCGCGCCGCATGCGGCTGGCGGCCGTCCGAGCGGCCCGGTGATCGGCTACCTGCGAGGCACGGTGATCCGGCACGGCCCGGACCACGTAATCCTCGACGTAGGCGGCGTCGGCTATTTCGTAAGCGTTCCCGCGCCTGCGCGAGAGCGAGTGCGGACCGGCGCCCAGCTCGAGCTCCACATCCACACCCACGTGCGCGAGGACCAGTTGGCTCTCTACGGCTTCACCTCGCATGAGGAGCTGGAGCTCTTCCAGATGCTGATCCAGGTCGATGGGGTCGGCCCCAAGGTAGGCTTGGCCATCCTCAGCGCCGCCTCTCTGGACGTGCTCAAGCGCGCCATCCTGGCCGAGGACGTCGGTCCCATCCGGCGCGCCTCCGGCGTCGGGCCGCGGACCGCCCAGAAGGTGATCATCGACCTGCGGCCGAAGCTCGAGGCGCAGGAGGCGATCCTGGCCCTGCCCCGGGCGGCCGGCGCGGCGGGCGACGGCGCGGCACCGAAGGCGGTCGAGGAGGCCCTGCGTGGTCTCGGCTTCTCGGCGGTGCAGACCAAGGCCGGTCTCGACGCGGTCGACTGGTCGGCGCAGCCGAGCGCACAGGATGCGTTGACGATGGCGCTTAAGGCACTCGGACGGTGACTCCGTACGAGCTGCCGGAGGAGGACCAGCTCGACCGCACCCTACGGCCGCGCACGCTCGACGACTACGTCGGCCAGGAGGCGATCAAGGAGAACCTATCGATCCTGCTCCAGGCCGCCCGGGGCCGGGGCGAGGCTGTCGAGCACATCCTCTTCAGCGGGCCTCCAGGCCTCGGCAAGACCACGCTCGCCAACATCGTGGCCAACGAGCTCGGCGTCCAGATCCGGACCACGAGCGGCCCCGCCATCGACCACCAGGGCGCCCTCGCCTCGATGCTGCTCAACCTGGCCGACCGCGACGTGTTCTTCATCGACGAGATCCACCGGCTGAACAAGGTGGTTGAGGAGAGCCTTTACCCGGCCCTCGAGGACTTCCGCTTCGACCACGTGGTGGGGAAGGGGGCGGGGGCGACCACGCTCAACCTGCAGCTGCCGAAGTTCACCTGTATCGGGGCTACCACCCGGCAGGGACTGCTCAGCGGCCCGATGCGCGATCGCTTCGGGATCACCTTCCGGCTCGACTTCTACACGCAGGCGGAGCTGGAAAGGATCGTCGCCCGCTCAGCGCGCCTGCTCGAGGTCGAGATCGAGGCGGCGGCTGTCGCCGAGATCGGCCGCCGGTCGCGAGGCACACCGCGAATCGCCAACCGGCTGCTGCGGCGGGTCCGCGACTACGCCCAGGTCCGGGCCGACGGCCGGGCGACGATCGAGGTGACGCTGCGCGCCCTGGCCATGCTCGACGTCGACGAAATCGGGCTCGAGCCGCTCGACCGCCGGCTCCTGGAAGCGCTGATCGCCAAGTTCCGAGGCGGCCCGGTGGGGCTGGACACGCTGGCGACCTCGCTGAGCGAGGAACCGGAGACTGTTGAAGACGTCCACGAGCCCTACCTGATCCAGGTCGGGTTCATCGCTCGGACCCCGCGCGGCCGCGTGGCCACCGACCTCGCCTACCGGCATCTCGGCCTGATGCCGCCCGACCGCGGTCCAGAGCAGGGCACGCTGCTCTAGCAGGCTGTTGAAAAAGTCGGGAGCGCGCCGGCGCCCATGCGGGCCATCTCCGTTGTCGGCTCGTCCGCTCCTCGCTCACGTAGCCCCGCTACGCTCGCTCCGGTGCTCCCACGCCTCCTAGGATCTGGCCCACCTGGATCACCGAATCGCTGGACGACGTTTTTCACCACCCTGCTTTCGTGCTACTTGTGAGGTGTGACGGATGTCGGCCGGCTGGTGCTTACGGTGGGCGTTGTCCTCGTGCTCCTCGGCGCCGCGCTCATACTCTTCGGCCGGCTCCACGTGCCCGGTGACTTCGTGGTCCGGCGGGGCAGCATCACGATCTATGCTCCGCTGGCGACGAGCTTGATTCTGTCGATCGTTCTGACCGTACTGCTCAACCTGTTCCTCCGAGGTAGGTAGACTCCCTAAGCGCTTTGCAGCTAGTTCTGTCCTGGCCGGTTCGGGTGATCGTGATCGGCCTTTTGATCTTCTCGCTCTTTGTGGACGGCGCCGGCTATTGGTACCGTGTCGCGAACCATTACCCACTGACCGGCTCTGTGCCCGGCCTGCCGCCCAATTTCAATGGCTGGCAGCTCTACATCCACAAGGGCCTCGACGTTCAAGGCGGAACTCACCTCGAGCTCCAGATCTACAACGTGCCCCAGGGCCGGAACATGAGCCAGATCCAGGCCGAGGAGATCGCCGTCATCCAGCGGAGGATCAACGCCCTCGGCGTGAGCGAGCCGTACGTGGCGCCGGAGGGCAACGACCGGATCGTGGTCGAACTGGCCGGCGTCTCGGCCAGCAAAGCACAGTCGGTGATCGGTCGGACCGCCCAGCTCGTCACCACCACCTGGGTCCCGGACTCGAGCGCCGGCCAGGACACGCCGATACCCGGCTACAAGCCGCAGATGACCCCCCTGACCAGCGACATGATCAACTCGGCGCAGGCCCAGCTCGACCCCAACGGTCTTGGCTGGGTGGTGACGCTCAACTTCAACTCGGCCGGCGCCGACCAGTTCGGGAAGCTCACGACGGCCGCGGTCAACGCCTGCCCTGGCACTGGCAACGATTGCGAGAAGCGGCACATCGCGGAGTGGCTGGACCTGACCCAGGACGACATCAACCAGTGGGACACACCGGGCTACGCGGCGCAGCTGGCGCGGCCGGTCGACCAGGGTGGCAAGCTCCTGACCAACCCCACCATTTCGGAGCCGATTCTGGGCGGCACGGCTCAGATTTCGGGCAACTTCACCCAGCAGACGGCCACCGACCTGGCCACCCTGCTCAACTCGGGCGCGCTGCCGGCCTCGATCAAGGTCATCGCCTCGACGGACGTCGGGGCGAGCCTGGGCCAGGACGCGATCAACAAGAGCCTGGCGGCGGGCATGCTCGGCCTGCTCGTGGTGATCCTCTTCATGCTCGCCTACTACCGGCTGCCCGGCCTGCTCGCCAGCCTGGCGCTCGTCTTCTACGCGGGCGCGATCCTGGCGCTGTTCAAGGTCATCCCGGTGACGCTGTCACTGGCCGGCATGGCCGGCTTCGTGCTCAGCGTAGGAATGGCGGTCGACGCCAATGTGCTGATCTTCGAGCGCTTCAAAGAGGAGATGCGATCCGGAAGGACGATCGGCGCCGCCGTGGAGGCGGCCGTCAGGCGAGCCTGGCCGGCGATCCGCGACTCCAACATCTCGACGATGATCACGAGCCTGATCCTCTTTGCAGCCGGGACCGGGCCCGTGCGCGGCTTCGCGCTTACCCTGCTGCTCGGCGTTGCGGTCTCAATGTTCAGCTCGATCATCGTGACCCACAACCTGCTCGCCATCGTCCTCAACTGGGGCTGGGCTCGCGGACAGGGCGCGCTGGGGGTGGCCCGTGGCTGACGCGATCGACACAAGAACGGGCGCACTTACCGAAGAGACCGCGGACACCGCGGTCCGGCCCCCGCGCCGGCTCGACTTCGTCGGGCGCCGGAACTGGTTCTTCGGGCTCTCGCTCCTGATCATCCTGCCCGGCATCTTCTTCATGGTCACCCGGGGATTCCTGCTCGGGATCGACTTCCAGGGTGGCACCGAGTTCTACCTCAAGTTCGTCAACCAACCCACCCAGCAGCAGGTGGTGACCGCGCTCGCCACAACCGGGACCGAGGGCACGGTCCAGAACGGCGCGGGGGGCGTTTACGTCGTCCGCACGGGCTATGCGGATCCGGTTCATCAGCAGGCGCTCGAGAACGCGCTCTCTCAGAAGCTGGGCCCGATCGATCAGAACGCGAGCCAGGTCCAGCTGGTCGGCGCCGCGGTCGCCGGCGAGACCGTGCGCAACGCGTTCCTGGCCGTGATTGCCGCCTCCGCCTGCATCCTTATCTATCTCGCCTTCCGGTTCCGGAGAGTGCAGGGAGGCTGGCGCTCAGGCTTTCAGTTCGGCGGCTCGGCCCTACTCGCGCTCCTCCATGACGTCGCCGTTCTGACCGGCATCTTCGCGATCCTCGGTCGCGGCTTCGGCCTCCGGATCGGCGAGATCGACGCTCTCTTTTTGACCGCAGTGCTGACGGTGGTCGGTTTCTCGGTGCACGACACCATCGTCGTCTTCGACCGGATCCGCGAAAACATGGTGGTCGCCCGCAGCCTCAGCTTCGAGCAGATCGTGAACCTCTCGATCATGCAGACCGCGGCGCGGTCGATCATCACCAGCTTCACCGTCGTGCTGGTGCTGGTCGCGCTCCTGGTCGCGGGCGGGGACACCCTCAAAGGCTTCGTGCTCGCGCTTTTGATCGGTATCGTCTCCGGCACCTACAGCTCGATCTTCAACGCCGCCCCGCTGCTGGTCGTCTGGCGGCGGTTGGCAGGAGCCACGCGCTAGCCTCTTAAGGAATCCCGGACATGCCGACCTGGCCAATATCGTCGATTCGCGAACTGCTCGAGCCCACGTTGAACCACATGGGCTACGAGATCTATTCGATCGAGCAGGCGGGCGGCGGCGGACGCACGCTGCGGATCGCTATCGACCGACCCCAAGGGGTCACGATCGACGACTGCGAGCGGGTGAGCCAGGTCGCCGGGCCGCTGCTCGACCAGGCCGACCTGGTGCCGGGCGGCCGCTACGACCTCGAGGTCTCGTCCCCGGGCGCCGAGCGCCCGCTCCGCGACCGCCGGGACTATGACCGCTTCATCGGCCGCCACGTCAACGTGCGCTTCCGACCGGCCGACGGCACGAGCGAGGCGGTGATCGAAGGCGACCTGGTGAGCGTGGACGACGCCGGCATCGCGGTGCGTGGCAAGCGCGGCGAGGTCCACCACATCCGCTGGGACGACATCCTGGGCGCCCGCCTGGCGATCTCTTTCTGATGTCCCAGCCTGCGGTCGACCTCGGCGAAGCTCTGCGGCGAATCCACGAGGAGGTGGGGATCCCCCTGCCCGAGCTGCTGGCCACCGTCGAGCAGGCCCTGGCGCTCGCCTACAAGCGCCAGTTCGACAGCGACGGCTTCGTCCAGGCGCGCCTCGACGTCGACACCGGCGAACTGAGAATGACCGCTACCCGAACCGCGGAGGACGGAACCCAGACGGTCGAGCGGTTGCCGGTGGACGACTTTCAGCGTTTGGCCCCCCAGATCGCCCGCCGGGCCGTCCTCCGGCGGCTCCAGGGGATGGAGAGGGAGCAGGCACAGGCGGAATACTCCAAGCGCTACGGCGAGCTCGCGACCGCCAGCGTGGACCGCGTCGACAGCGCCGTCGTGGTGCACATCGACCTCGGCCATATCGAGGGCCTGATGTCACCCGAAGACCAGATCCCGGGCGAGCACTACACGCCGGGAAGCCCGGTGGCGTTTGTGATCCTGGAACCCGTCCGAGGCAGCCGGCCACCGGCTCTGCGGGTCTCCCGCGCGCACCGCCTGTTCGTGCAGCGCCTGCTCGAGGCCGAGGTCCCAGAGGTCCAGGCCGGCGTCGTTACGATCCGGGCCATCGCCCGCGAGGCGGGCCTCAGGACCAAGATCGCGGTCTCCAGCGACGATCCGACGGTCGACGCCGTCGGCGCTTGTGTGGGCCCAAAGGGCGTCCGCCACCATGCCCTTCTCGAGAACCTGGCCAACGAGCACGTCGACATCGCGCCCTGGAGCGAGGAACCCGAACGCTTCGTCGCCGCCGCCCTCGGCCCGGCCCCAGTCGAGCGGGTGGTGTGCGACCCTGAGACCCGCACGGCACGGGTTGAAGTGCCGCGAGACCACCTGAGCCTGGCCATCGGCCGCGACGGCCAGAACGCCCGCCTGGCGGCCAAGCTCACCGGCTGGCGGATCGACATCCATCCGAGCGACCAGGACCCGGACTCCGCTTCCGCCGAGAACGGGCAGCCCGACCCGGAGGCGTCCCACGCCGAAAACTGAGCGGCGGCCGCAGCGCACCTGCGTCGCCTGCCGCCAGGAGGCCGGCAAGCGCGAGCTCGTACGCTTCGTCCGCGATCCCGCGACCATGGAGGTGCGCCCGGACGCCACCGGCCGGGCACCCGGCCGCGGCGCCTACCTGCACCGCGCGCCCGAGTGTGTCGAGACAGCTCGGCGGCGGGGGGCGCTTAGCCGGGCGCTGAAGGCGCCGGTGCCGGACACCGTCTGGGAGGCTCTGGCTAAAGGATGAGCAAGCTCCGAGCCCGAGCGGCGGGTATGGCTGCCGGCGAGTAGCTGTAGGTTTTGAGTACTGATCGTGTTCCTTCCCTTGAGGGCCCGTGGGGGCGAGATCCGGCGCTTCGCCGAGGAGGTAATTCAAGCTCTTGGTTAGCCGAAACAGGGCGCGGGTAGACTTAGTGATTCGTCCCCTATGAAAGTCCACGAACTCGCACGCGAACTCGACGTCCATCCGAAGGAACTGCAGAACTTCCTGCAGCAGAACCGGATGCTCTCCCGGAACCCGGCGGCCCAACTGACGCCCCGGGCGATCGAGGCTGCGCGCCAGCAGTTCGCGCGCCAGGGATCGGTCGCGACCAAGATCGCCGCCAACGGAGACCGCAAGATCGCGCTGCCGCCGAACGTGTCGGTGCGCGACCTGGCCGAAAAGCTTGGCCTCAACCCGACCGACGTCCAGAAGAAGCTGATCGCCAACGGCATCCTCGCCCAGGTCAACCAGGTCATCGACTACGGGACGGCCGAGATCGTCGCCGACGAGTTCGGCTTCGAGGTCGAGCCGATCGCTTCCGAAGACCTGGTGTCGGTCGAGGCCGAGGGTGAGAACGTGGTCGCCAAGACCCGCGACGAGCTGTTCTCGCTGGCCAGCGAGGACCCGTCGAAGCTGCAGCCGCGCCCGCCGATCGTGACCGTGCTCGGCCACGTCGACCACGGCAAGACGTCGATCCTTGACGCCATCCGGAAGACGCGGGTGGCGGCGGGCGAGGCCGGCGGCATCACTCAGCGGATCGGCGCCTACAAGGTCGAGACGGACGAAGGCGAGCCCGTCGTCTTCATCGACACGCCCGGTCATGAGGCCTTCACCGCCATGCGTGCTCGTGGCGCCCAGGTCACCGACCTGGTCGTGCTCGTGGTCGCCGCCGATGACGGCGTGATGCCGCAGACGGTGGAGGCGATCCAGCACGCGAAGGCGGCCGACGTGCCGATCGTGGTCGCGATCAACAAGATCGACAAGGACAACGCCAACCCGGATCGCGTTCACGCCGAGCTGGCCGAGAACGGCATCGTCACCCGCCGCTTGGGCGGTGAGTACGAATACGTTCACGTGTCCGCGCGCACCGGCCAGGGCCTCGACGACCTCCTGACCACGATCGTCCTCTCCAGCCAGATCTTGGACCTGAAGGCGAACCCGGACCGGCCGGCACTCGGAACCGTCGTCGACGCGCACATGGAGCGTGGACGGGGTCCGGTGGCCACGGTCCTCGTCCAGGCGGGAACGCTGAAGGTGGGCGACCACTTTGTGGTCGGGGCCCTCTCAGGCCGTGTTCGGGCGCTCACCGACGACCGCGGAAATGCCGTTACGGCCGCGCCGCCGGCGACGCCGGTGGTCGTGTCCGGCCTGCCCCAGGTTCCGGTTGCCGGTGACATCTTCCAGGTCGTCGGTTCCGAGAAGACGGCCCGCGCGATCGCCCTCGCCAAGCTCCAGGAGATGCGGGCCACCGAGGCCGCGACTGCGGTTTCGCCCCGGCTCACACTCGAGGAGCTGGCACGGCGCGCCCAAGCCGGCGAGACCAAGGAGCTCAACCTGGTCGTCAAGGCAGACATGCAGGGCACGCTGGAGGCAGTCCTGGCCGCCCTGGCCAAGATCGAGGACCCGGTGGTCACGATCAAGGTCGTGGGCAACGGCGTCGGCGTCGTGACCGATTCCGACATCCTGCTGGCCTCGGTTTCCAACGCGATCATCGTCTGCTTCAACCTGAAGCCCACACCGCCGGCGGAGCGCGCGGCGGAGCGGGCCAAGGTCGAGGTTCGCTACTACGACGTCATCTACAAGCTGACCGAGGACGTCGAGCGCGCCGCCAAGGGCATGCGCGAGCCGACCTACCGCCAGGTTGAGGAAGGCCGGGTCGAGGTCGTGATGCCGATCAAGATCCCGCGCCTGGGCATCATCGCCGGCTCCCGGGTCGTCGACGGCAAGGTGACCCGCGGCGGCTACGCCAAGCTCTACCGGGACGGCAACCTGGTCTGGGAGGGGCGCATCGCCTCGCTCAAGCACTTCAAGGAGGACGTCCGCGAGATGGTGGCGGGCCAGGAGTGCGGTATCGGCCTCGAGAACTTCGAGGACATCCGCGGCGGCGAGATCATGGAAACCTTCCGGCTCGAGCGCGAGGAGTTGTAAGCGGGGCTTCCGCCTCCACCACCATGACCAGCTACCGGACCACGCAGGTCGGGGCTCAGGTCAGGGAAGAGATGATGCGGATGATCCAGCGGGAGCTGAAGGACCCGAGGATCGGATTCGTCAGCATTACCGAGGTCCGCATGTCGCCCGACCTGCGCTCCGCTAGGGTACGTGTGAGCGTCCTTGGCGACGAGAAGCAGCAGCGAGAAGCGCTCGCCGGGCTGAAGTCGGCGCGGGGGTTGATAAGGCACGAGTTGGGCCGGCGGCTTTCGAACTTGAAGTTCTCGCCGGACATCATCTTCGAGCTGGACCCCTCCATCGAATATTCGGTGCGGATCGCGAAGACGCTGCGGGAGATCCTGCCGCCGCAAGAAGAAGGTCAAGGCGACGCTGAAGAGGAACGCAAAGCCGAACGTGAAGAGGACAAAGGTGGAGCAGAGCATGAGGAGCCGGGGTCATAGCCACTGAGCTGAAGACCGAGTACGCGAGCATCCGGGCCCTGGTCGACGCTAACGACCAGGTGCTGATATTCGGTCACAAAGACGCCGACGGCGACACGCTCGGCTGCAGCCTTGCCTTCGCCGAGGCCCTGCGCAGGCTGGGCAAAGAGGTGTGGGTGCTGATCCCGCCCCCGCTTCCGCACGACATGTATCGCTTTCTGCCCGGGTTCGAGCAGATCGTCGAGAACCCGCCCGAGCACGCCGACCCCGGTCTGGTGATGTTCTTCGACGCCGGAAACCTGGAGCGCTCGGGGAGCGCTGTCAAGCACATCGCCAGCCACGCCACGATCGTGAACGTCGATCATCACCTCTCGAACTCGATGTTCGGCGACGTCAACATGATCGACGACAGCGCCTCGGCCGTCGGGCAGATGGTGCTCGAGATGCTCGAGGACTTCGGGTGGAAGATCACGCCCACCATCGCCACCAATCTCTACACGGCGCTGCTGACCGACACCGGCGGCTTCCGGCACGAGAACACGACGCCGAAGGCGCTCGAAGATGCGGCTCGGCTCGCTCGATATGGGGCCGACCCCGGCTACATCGCGACCATGGTGTATAAGTCGCGGCCCCTGACCACGCTCCGCCTGCAAGCGCTGTCGGTGGCGAGCATGCAGGTCGAGATGGGCGGGCGCCTGGCCTGGGCGAAGGTAACCCGCCGGATGCTGAAAGAGGCGGACGCGGTGATGTCCGAGTCAGAGGGGATCATCGACACCCTCAACTCGATCGCCGGCCTCGACGTCGCCATCCTCTTCAAAGAGGTGAGCGGCACCCTGACCAAGATCAGCGTGCGCAGCCGGGGGTCGATCGACGCCGCCTCGCTCTGCGGTCGGTTCGGCGGCGGCGGGCACCTACGGGCCGCCGGCGCCGAGATCCGGCTGCCGCTGCGAGAAGCGATCCCGGCGGTGCTGGAGGCGGCCAAGGAGGCCATCGCCGCCACCGCCGCCGATCGCTGAGCTGAGGCAGCCTCTGATGACGCGAGCGGGAGTCCTCAACGTGAATAAGCCGGCGGGCGCGACGTCGTTCACCGTGGTCAAGCGGCTGCGTGATCTCACGGGCGCCAGGCGGGTCGGCCACGCGGGTACCCTCGATCCGCTGGCGACCGGCGTCCTCCCGATCCTGTTCGAAGGCGCCACTCGTCTCTCCGACTACGCGCACCGCCTTACCAAGACGTACGAGGCCGAGGTCCACCTCGGGTTTGTGACCGCGTCCGATGACGCCGAAGCCGAACGCGAGCCCGTAGGCGATCCTTCGGGCGTCACGGAAGCGGCATTCCGCGAGCAGTTGACCCACTTCGTCGGCCGGATACTGCAAGAGCCGCCGGCCTACTCGGCGGTCAAGGTGGACGGCAAGCGCGCCTATCGAAGAGCGCGGGAGGGCGACCTGGAGCGCCCGGCTGCGCGCGAGGTCGACGTCTACTCGGCCGCGCTGCTTGACTTTCAGGCCGGCTCGGAGGCGGTGGCAAGGATACGGGTCGAGTGTGGGAGCGGCACCTACCTGCGCTCGCTGGCCCGCGATCTCGGAGCCGCACTCGGAGTCGGCGGCTACCTGGGCCGCCTCGTCCGCACGGCCTACGGTCCGCTCCGGATCGAGGACGCCGTCGAGCTCGACGGGATGGAGACGCCAGAGCAGGTCGAGGAGTGCCTGGCGCCGCCGGAGGTCGTGCTCCCGGCCGAGATCGCGCCCGTACGCCTGACCCTCGAGCAGGAGGCGCAGGTGCGCCAGGGCCGGTCGGTCCGTGTCCTCCCGGAGCCCAAACCGGGTCCGCTGCGCGCTCACAATCCAGCCGGCCGGCTGGTTGCGCTCGGTCACTGCGACCCGCTGCGCCGTACCTTCGTCCCCGAGAAGGTGCTGACATAGCGACCGCGGTCCATCGGGGCGCGCCACTGCGGCCGATCGGCGGTGCGGTGGTGACGATCGGAAGCTTCGACGGCGTGCATCTCGGGCATCACGCCCTGGTCGAGGAGCTGAAACGCCGGGCCGGCGGCTCCGCGGCCACCGTGGTGGTGACTTTCGACCCCCACCCAAGGGCTGTGCTGGCGCCGGAGCACGCGCCCAAACTTCTGACCCTGCTGCCTGAGAAGACGGAGTTGCTGGGCGCGCTGGGCGTGGAGCACGTGATCGTGATCCCATTCGACCGCGCTTTCGCGCAGAAGTCGCCACGGGAGTTCATGGCCTGGCTGGAGGACCGGATGCACGTGGAGGCCGTGGTCTGCGGACCCGACTTCGCCTTCGGGCACAAGCGCGAGGGCAACGCCGGCTGGCTCCGCGAGCATGGGTATGACGTCGTCGAGGTGCCCTCAGTCGAGGTTGCCGGGCAGGTGGTGCGCAGCTCGGCCATCCGGGCGCTGCTCGGTTCCGGCGAGGTGGCGGCGGCCGCGGAACGGTTGGGCCGGCGCTACAGCGTGCGTGGGGAAGTCGTGAAGGGTCATCAGCGGGGCCGCGACCTCGGCTTCCCGACCGCCAACGTGGACGTCGACCCCGGCAAGCAAACCCCCAGCCCGGCGGCCTACGCGGGCCTGGCGCGAGGGAGCTTCGGAACCCGGATGGCCGCGATCTCGGTCGGCCACCAGCCCACCTTCGGGGGCACGGATCTCGCCGTCGAGGCCTATCTCCTCGACTTTGAAGGCGATCTTTACGGGCAGGAGCTGGAGGTCGAGTTCGCCGCGCGCCTGCATCCCGACACGCGCTACCCATCCGTGGAGGCGCTGATCGAGCAGATCGGTCAGGATGTCGCCGAGACGAGGCGGCTGCTCTCCGACGACTTTCGGTGAGGCGCGTCCTCGTCGTCGGCGGTGGCCTGGCGGGCTGCGCCGCCGCTGTGGCCGCGGCGCGGGCGGGCGCCGAAGTCACGCTGGCCTGGAAGGCGCCGGGGGCGACCGCCCTGCACACCGGCGCCTTCGCTTTCGATGCCGATCTCGGAGACCTGCCGCCCGCGCATCCTCTGGTGCGGCTCGAGCTCGACGCCTTTCAGCTCGGCTCCGCGCTTGATGCCGCTCTGGACGCGTTGGTCGTCGGCCTGCGGCAGTCGGGCCTCGAGCTCTCCGGCTCCTGGCGCACAACCGGCTCTTACGCAGATCTCCACGGCCGGCCGCGATCCGCCTCCCTGGTGCCAGCTGCTGTGGCGGGCGGTGAGCTGAGCGCTCTGCGGGGCCGGCGGGTGGCGGTGATCGGGTTCGACCGCGTCTCTGAGTACGACGCCGAGAGCACCGCCGAAGCGCTCCGGGAGCTGGCCGGCTTGGACGCATTCGCGCACCAGGTCCACGATCCCGAACTGCCGCCCGGCGCCTCGGTGACCGACCT
>CAZHAC010000017.1:0-22099 GCA_964529765.1 uncultured Actinomycetes bacterium | reverse complement strand
CGACCGCGATCACCATGTCGTAGCCCTGGTCGACGAAGGTCTGCATGTTCTTCTGATAATCGGTGGGCTGGTTGGACTCGATCGCCGTGCCCTTCACGCACAGCGAAGCGTCGTTCTGCGCGTCCTGGACGCCCTGCCAGGAGGTGGCGTTGAACGACTTGTCGGAAAGCTTTCCGACGTCGGTGACCAGGCCGACCTTGTAGGTCTTCGAACAGCTGGTGCCACCTGTATTGCCGGTGCCGCCGCCACCACAGGCGGCCACCAGTAAGAACGCCGCTACTCCCGCGGCGATTTGCCCAAGCCTCATTCCACTACCCCCTTGGTGAGTTGTTTGATCGCGGAAGTGTAGCCGCTGGAGTCCGGTTGGTCAGTTGGGGATCAGGTTCGCCCGTTCCCGTTCCAACCAGTCCAGCTGCGCCTTCCGGTCTGGGGGCAGCCTGCCCTCGACGACCAACTCCTCGATCTGGCGCTTGATCTCGCCAACGCGAGGCCCAGGACCGATGCCGAGCGTCTTCATGACGTCCTCCCCGCTGACCGCGGGCCGGATCCGGTCGGGCTCCTCCTGGAATGCCCGCCGCAGCCGCTCCGCAAGCTCGTCGATCTTCTCCGGATGGGGGTAGGCGGAAGCGGCGATGTCGGCGCGCGCGAGGGTGATCAGGTGCCACAGGACATCGCCTGAATCACGCGCCAGGCGCCGGACCGCAGCGTCGGTCCAGGTCGAGTCGTAGAACACGGGGCGCATGTGGAGGCGGACGATCCGGGCCACCCGGTCGGCCTCCGAGTGCGGGAACTTGAGGCGCCGGAGAGCCGCCGCGGCGATCTCGGCGCCCAAGACATCGTGACCGACGAAGCTGCCGTCGGGTGCCGCCGTTTGTGGCTTGCCGACGTCGTGGAAGAGCGCCGCCAGGCGATCGGTGAGGTCAGGCGGCGTCTTGGCCACCGCCTCGAGCGTGTGCCCATAGACGTCGTGCGTATGCCAGCCTCGCTGCTCGACACCCAGTGTGGCCTGCAGTTCGGGGAGCAGGATCTCGATCAGTCCGGCCTGCCGCATCAGATCGAGCGCGAGCGCGGGCCGGTCGGAGATCAACATCTTGCGCAGTTCGTCGGCCACGCGCTCCGGCGAGAGAACGGGCGGGCGGGCGCGCTCACGCAGCTCACGCATCGCCGGCAGCAGGTCGGGCGCCAGCTCGAAGCCCAGCTGGGCAGCGAAGCGAATCGCCCTGAGCATGCGCAGCGGGTCGTCGTCGAAGGTCTGCCGGGGGTCGCGAGGCGTGCGCAGGAGCCGGCTGCGAAGATCAGGGAGGCCGGTGCCGAGCACGTCGTGGACATTGCCCTCGAAGTCCATCAGCAGAGCGTTGACCGTGAAGTCGCGGCGGCTCAGGTCCTCTTCGATCGAAGCCGGCCGCACGTCAGGCTTCCGCGAGTCGCGGGCATAGCTCTCGGCGCGAGCGTTGGCAAACTCCACGAGCCGGCCCCCCCAGTCCACCTGGGCGGTGCCGAAGCGCGGAAAGACCGCCGGCGCCCGGGCCCCGACGCGCCTGGCGAAGACCTCCGCCAGTTCCAGCGCGCGGCCCCCCTCGACGACGATGTCGAGGTCGGGGTGCTCGCGGCCGAGCAGATGGTCGCGGACATAGCCGCCCACCGCCCACGCGCGCGCGCCGATGCTCTCGGCCGCCCTCCCTACCGCTTCGAGCGCTGGATCCGAGCCCATTCGACCGCCCCCACCTGCCCCGCACGGTCGCCCAGGCGAGCACGACGGATGTCCGGCCGCCGTGAGGGCGTGATGAAGGGAGAACCCTGGAGAACGCTTCTGATGGTCGGCGCGACCAGCCCCCACGACCTGGTGACTCCCCCGCCGATCACGATCATGTCGGGGTCCAGGATGTTGGTCAGGTTGATCAACGCGACGCCCACGTAACGGGCGGCGGACTGGACCAGGTCGTACGCCTCCTGATCGCCCCCGGCGGCGGCGTCGAAGATTTCCGCCGCCGACTCACCGGTCCGCACCTGCATGGCGCGGCCGCCGGCGTACACCTCGAGGCAGCCGCGCTGCCCGCAGGCGTCGAGCGGGCCGTCGGGATTGAGGATCATGTGCCCGACCTCGCCGGCCGTGCCGTGGGAACCCGAGTAGAGCTGACCGCCCAGGATCAGCCCGCCGCCGATGCCTGTGCTCCAGGTCATGTAGATCATGTTCGTGGTGCCCACACCGGCGCCTTGGTGGAACTCGCCCAGACCGGCCAGGTTGGCGTCGTTTTCCAGGTAGACCGGGCAGCCCATTGCCTCGCTCAGCAGGCTGGCCAGGGGCGAGTTCTGCCAGCCCGGAAGGTTGGGTGGGTTGATGAGAACGCCTCGCCTGGTGTCGATCGGACCAGGCGCGCCAATGGCGGCGCTGTCTATCTCCTTGCCTTGTGCGAGCCGTTTCGCCTCTCGCGCCGCCCACCGGGCCAACCCCTCGGGCCCGCTGACCAGAGCGGTGCGGGTCTTTGCCGATCCGATTACGCGGCCGTCCTCAAGTGCGACCGAGACACGTACCTGGGTACCTCCGAGGTCGATACCGGCAAGCACGAGGCCTAAGGTACCGCTCCCTGCCGTAGCGGGGCTGACAAGAATGATTTGATTCGCAAGTTCCGGGGAAAAACATGGGCACTGTGGCTGAGCTGAAAAACGAAAGGCTGCCCGTCCTACCGCTCAGCGCGGGGGTCGTGCTGCCTCACATGAACGTAACCATCGCTATCGAGACCCCGGAGGCGAAGGCGGCTCTCAAGGCAGCGCAAGCTGCTGACCTGCGGGTGCTTTTGGTCCCGAAGGTCGAGGGGCGGTACGCGACCGTGGGAACGGTCGCCAAGATCGACGACACCGGCCAGATGCCCGACGGCACTCCTGCCGCGCAGGTGACCGGACGCTACCGCGCGCTGTTCGACGAAGTGACGCCAGACCTGGGCGGCGCCCTCTACGCGCAGGTGGACGCCCGGCCGGACCCGGTGAGCGGGGATGAGCAGACGCGCGAGCTTGCGCGCGAGTACCGCGCGGTCGTCGAGAACATCCTGGAGATCCGCGGCGTTCCCCAGATCGCGCAGGTCCTGCGCGCCATCGAAAACGCCGGACACCTGGCCGACATGGCCGGCTACTCGCCCGACCACTCGATCGAGCGGAAGGTCGAGCTGCTGGAGACCTTCGACGTCAAGGAGCGGCTGCAGAAGGTCATCGCCTGGAACCGCGAGGTCCTGGCTGATCTGAACCTCAAGCAGCAGCTGCGCGAAGAGGTCAACGAGCGCATGGAGAAGCAGCAGCGCGACTTCCTCCTGCGCCAGCAGATGGAGGCGATCAAGAAGCAGCTCGGGGAGTCGGGTGACACCGCTTCCGAGTACCGCACCAAGCTCGAGCAGCTGGGGAGCGCGATGCCGGAGGCCGTCCGCGAGGAGGTCGAGCGCGAGCTCGACCGGCTGGAGCGGACCTCGGAGCAGAACCCCGAGTACGGCTGGATCCGCAACTACCTGGACTGGATGTTCGACCTCCCTTGGGCCAACCGGTCGGACGATAACTTCGACCTGGTCAAGGCGCGCGAGATCCTCGACGCCGACCACTACGGCCTGGAGGACGTGAAGGACCGGATCATCGAGTTCCTGGCCGTGCGCAAGCGGCGGTCGGATCGCGGCGCGGCGCCCGTCGGCGGGCGCGGTTCGGGCGCGATCATCACGCTCGTCGGCCCGCCCGGTGTCGGCAAGACATCGCTCGGGGAGTCGATCGCGCGCGCGCTCGGGCGCAAGTTCGCGCGAGTGTCGCTGGGCGGCATTCACGACGAGGCCGAGATTCGTGGGCACCGGCGCACATACGTGGGCGCGCTGCCGGGCCGGATCGTCCGCGCCATCAAAGAGGCGGGGACGATGAACCCGGTGCTGATGCTCGACGAGATCGACAAGGTGGGTGCCGACTGGCGGGGCGACCCCTCTTCGGCCCTGCTCGAGGTGCTCGACCCTGCGCAGAACCACAGCTTCCGGGACCACTACCTGGAGGTCGACCTCGACCTCTCGGACGTGCTCTTCATCCCGACGGCGAACGTCGCGGACACCATCCCCGGTCCTCTGCTGGACCGGATGGAGTTGGTCCGGCTGGACGGCTACACGGAGGAGGAGAAGCTGCACATCGCGTCCCGGCACCTGCTGCCGAGGCAGCTGGAGCGCAACGGGCTGGATGAGGCGGAGGTCGACGTGACCGAAGCCGCGATCCGGCGGGTGATTTCTGAGCAGACGCGCGAGGCCGGCGTCCGCAATCTCGAGCGCGAGCTCGGGAAGCTGATGCGCAAAGTCGTAACCGCGATCGACAGCGGGCAGCTGACGCCGCCCGTCGGGATCGGTGAAGAGCGAGTTCGCGAGCTCCTCGGCAAGCCGAAATTCCACTTCGAGGTCGCGGAACGCACGGCCGTGCCGGGCGTGGCGACGGGCCTGGCGGTGACCGGAGCCGGCGGTGACGTGCTCTTCATCGAGGCCACCGAGATGGAGGGCGAGCGCGGCCTGACCTTGACCGGTCAGCTGGGCGACGTCATGAAGGAGTCGGCGCAGATCGCTCTCAGCTACGTCCGCTCGCACGCGGCGGAGCTGGGCATCGCCAAGGACTTCGAAAAGCGCTCGATCCACCTGCACGTGCCGGCGGGCGCCGTCCCGAAGGACGGACCCTCGGCGGGCGTGACGATGACCACCGCGCTGGTTTCGCTGTTCACCAGGCGGCCGGTGCGCGCGACGGTCGGCATGACCGGAGAGGTCACGCTGCAGGGCAAGGTGCTGCCGATCGGCGGCGTCAAGCAGAAGGTGCTGGCCGCCAAGCGGTCCGGGTTGAAGGAGGTCATCCTGCCGAGCCGGAACGAGGCGGACCTGGACGACCTGCCGCAGGCGGTTCGCGAGGAGATGAAGATCCACCTGGCGAGCGACGTGAGCGAAGTGCTCGCGATCGCCCTGGAGGCGGCGCCGGAACAGACGGTCGCGATGGCCGTCTAACACAGCCAACCCCCTACGGGCCCGAGCTTCAGGCTCGGGCCCTTTTTCATGAGGACCAGGGCTCGCTCGTCAACCGCGAGGCCGGCGAAGGACACCTGCCAGAATGCCGGGCGGTGATCAAAAACCCTCGCTCTGTCGCGGTCATCCTGCTGACGCCAGCGCTGCTTTTGTTCACGGTCAATGCCTGCGCTACCCGCCCTGGATCCTCAATGGCTTCCGGTCGCGAACGGGCTTCGGCGCCGTCCACCTCGACGGCACCTGCCTCGACAACCTCACCTGTGCCTGCTTCCGGTGGAATCTGGCGGCCGCGGCCGGGGACCAGCTGGCAGTGGCAGATCGCAGGCACCATCGATCCAACGGCCCCGGTGCGGATGTACGACATCGATCTTTTCGAGGCCCAGTCGCAAGCAACGACCTACACAGTGCCCGGCTTTGGCGCCGTCAACGTTCGAAAGGGCAGCAACCCGGGCATCGTCGACCGTTTACACGCGGGCGGCAAGGTCGTCATCTGCTACATCGACACCGGGTCCTGGGAGGACTACCGCCCAGACGCTCCGCTCTACCCGAAGTCGGTCCTGGGCGGTAAGTCGTATGCCGCCAACGGAATGGAGTGGAAGGGCGAGCGCTACTTCGACATCAGGCCGAACTCGTGGCATCTGTTCGAGCCACTGATCGCGGCGCGTTTCGATCTTGCCAAACACTCGGGTTGCGACGGCATCGAGGGTGACCAGAACAACTCGGCTGCTGCCCACCCCGGCTTTCCGATCACGCTCGCGGACCAGAAAGCTTGGTACCTGGAGATCGCCCGCCTGGCCCACGAGCGGGGCCTCTCTGCGGGCATGAAGAACGGCCTCGACACAACCGACCAGGACACGGTCTCAGCCTTCGACTGGAACCTCAACGAGGAGTGCAACCTCTACACGGAGTGTGAGGTGCTGAAGCAGTTCGTGGCAGCCGGCAAGGCCGTATTCCAGGTCGAGTACGTGGAGAACGGATCGACACTCCAGGGTTTCTGCCCAGCCGACAACGCCGCCAATTTCGACGGCCTGCTGGCCAGCTACGACCTCAGCGGGCCGGCGCAGCGCTGCCGTTGACGGCCAGCCTGGGTTATCTCCGCGCCACTCATCTGAGGACGCGCTGGTCGCCGACTCGCCGCGTGACGCGCTGGGCGTCGAGGTACTCGAGGAGAGCCAGCACCGGCCGCCTGGACGCCCCCATTGCGTCGCGCAGTGATGCCACCGTGACCGAGCCGTCTCGCGCCACCACCGATCTCACCAGCGCCACGGCGCGTTCATAGCTCTCGCGCGTGAAAGCGATGTCCTCAGAAACGCGCACGACATCACCCCGCTGAGCCATCGCCCGGACCAGTTCGATGGACGCGCCCGCCTCCCGCATCGCCTCGGGCAGCGACGGCGGCGCAAACGGCTCGCGGCCCAGGATCTCGGCCAGCCGTGAAGCCGGCCCGTTGGCCTCGATCTTCACCTCGTGGGCCGGCAGCGCCACCTCCCCGTTCCGCTCGGCGAGGATGCCGGCCGCTGCCAGCTCGCTGAGCACCGGTGCGAAGGCGGGCGGCGCCAGTCCCAGACGGCTCTGGAGCTCCTCGCGAGGCATGCCTGCCCGCAGCGGGTTGCGCCGGTGATAGTCGGCCACTGAAGCCACTGCCCGTTCTGACACCGCTCGCCAGGCTTCAAGCGAGAAGAGCCACTGGCCGGCGCGACGGGCCTCGAGGGCACTGACGTCGGCGCCCTCGGCCAGCGACGCCTTGAGCAGCGCCTGCTCGGTAATCCCCCTCGGGTACTTGCGCAGTTCCTCCTGCAGGACTTCGCCGGCGGACCGGCGCGTCAGCGATTCAGTGACGCGGGCATCGTGCCGCGGGTGGCGGCGGGCGGTCACGTCGGTGAAGCGCCCGCCGGCCAGGGTGATCGAGGGACTGGGAACCCGAAGCACGAAGCGGTCGCCGGCAGCTGCGGCCAGGGGCTGCGCCAGCCAGAGCTGAACCCAGCCCTTCTCGCCTGGCGCGAGCTCGTCTTTTTCGAGCACGATGACGCGACTGGCGATCTCGGCGGTCCCGGTGTGGAGCAGGAGCTCGGCGCCATGCCGCAGCGGGCGTGGCGCGTCTCTGAGCACCCGCAGGGAGGCGTCAACGCGGCGTGTGGAGGCCAGGGTTCCCGGCCGAGCCAGGACGTCGCCTCGCGCCAGGTCCTCCTTCTCGACCCCGGTCAGGTTGACCGCGGCCCGTGATCCCGGCAGCGCCTCCTCGACCTTGCGGTTGTGCTGCTGGATGCCTCGAATCCGGACCCGGCGTCCAGACGGCACGGCCTCCAGCTCCTCGCCGGCGCGCAGCCGGCCGTCGACCAGCGTCCCGGTCACCACCGTCCCGAAGCCGCTGATCGTGAACACCCGGTCGATGGGCAGCCGGGGACGGCCCCGATCTGCGCGCTCGGGCGTGGCTTCCAAGAGGGCATCGAGGCGAGCCTTCAGCTCGTCCAGTCCCTCCTTCGTGACGGAGGAAACCGGGAGAATCGCGGCGTCGCGGAGAGACGTTTTGCTGAGCGCCTCCCGCAGCTCCTCGGTGACCAGCTCAAGCCATTCGTCGTCGACCAGGTCCTTCTTCGTCAGCACCGCGATGCCGCGCTCGATCTCGAGCAGGTCGACGATCTCGAGGTGCTCCACTGTCTGCGGCATGACACCTTCGTCGGCGGCCACGACCAGCAGGACGGCGTCCAGGCCATGCACGCCCGCCAGCATGTTGCGGATGAACCGAGCGTGGCCGGGGACGTCGACGATGCCGACCAGGCGGCCGGAAGGCAGCGTCATGTAGGCAAAGCCGAGGTCGATGGTCATCCCCCGTCGCTTCTCCTCGGCCAAGCGATCGGGGTCGATGCCCGTGAGGGCCTCGATCAGGGTCGACTTGCCGTGGTCGATGTGGCCTGCGGTGCCGACTACGAACGACATGCCAAGACTGCTGCCTCCAGGCAGTCCATCAGCGTCTCGTCTTCGCCTCGCAGGACCGTGCGGGGATCGATGCAGCAGCGGTCGCGCTCGATCCGCGCGATGACCGCCGGTGAGCCCTGGCGTAAGGCGGCGGCCAGCCGGGAGGCCGGGCCCTGGAGCGCCAGGAGCACGGTCGGGAGCCCGCGCTCGGGCACCGATCCGCCCCCTACCTCGGAGGTGCCGTCGACCAGCTCGGCCTCGATCCCGCGATCTCCGAGCTTGACCATCCAGAGCGCGACTCGGCGCCGCAGCTCATCCACAGTCACGTTCAGCATCGCGACGACGGGCACGGAATGGCCGAGCAGCCTTTCCCGAAGCGTCGCTTCGAGCGCCGCCATCGTCATCTTGTCGATCCTCAGCGCGCGCGCCAGAGGGTGGCGCGCGAGGCGGCGGACGAGCTCGGCGCGGCCCAGGATGATGCCAGCTTGGGGACCGCCCAGCAGCTTGTCGCCGCTGAAGAGCACGAGGTCGGCGTGGTCCAACGACTCCGTCACCGTCGGCTCGTCGGCGATCGGCTCCAGTGCCCCGCTGCCGAGGTCGTCGATCAGCGGCAGGCCGTGCGCGTGGGCCAGCTCGGCGAGCTCCGGGAGGCCCACGGTCTCGGTGAACCCGACGATCCGATAGTTCGACGTGTGCACCCGAAGGATGGCGCCCGTCCGCTCTCCGATCGCCTCTTCGTAATCGCTCAGCCGTGTCCGGTTGGTCGTCCCCACCTCGACCATGCGCGCGCCCGACATCCGCATCACGTCCGGCATCCGGAACGAGCCGCCGATCTCGACCAGCTGGCCGCGCGACACAACGACCTCGCGTCCACGCGCGAGGGCGCTCAGGGCGAGCAGCGTCCCCGCCGCGTTGTTGTTCACCACCAGGGCCGCCTCGCACCCGGTGAGCTTCCGCAGCAGGCCCGAGACGATAGTGGCCCGCTCGCCCCGCCGGCCGGTCGCAAGGTCGAGCTCGACGTTGGAATAGGAACCGGCCACCGCCGCCACCGCCTCCACGGCAGCCGGCGCCAGCGGCGCGCGGCCGAGATTGGTGTGGAGGATGACGCCGGTGCCGTTGATCACGGGCCGCAGCCGGAGCGCCAGCCACTCTTCGAGCCGTGCCTCGACGTGGGCCAAACGCTCGGAGCCATCGATCACCCCGGACACTCGCTCCTCGGCCAGCTGTTCGCGCAGCGCCTCGGCCACCAGCCGGTGCGAGTACCGCTCCTGCAGCCGGGCATAGCCCGGCTCGTTCAGAAGCCGCCCGACAGCGGGCAGGGGTGCAGGCTTATGTAGCTGCCGCATGCTCCAAGGATGAGCGTAGACGCGGGCTGGAAGAAGATCCCCACAACCGCACCCAGGATGTCGAAGCGCAGGAGGATGGGCCCGAAGAACACGATCAGCGCGCAGACGACCCAGATCGTGGTCCGGTTGAACTCGACGCGCATGAAGAACTGCGGGTTGCGGCGCCGGAAGAAGGCGGCCACGATCTCCCAGCCGTCGAGGCCCGGGATCGGCAGGAGCTGGAAGGCGAAGATCGACAGGTTCAGGAAGAAGAGCGCGTAGTCGAGCCAGGCCAGGATCGAAAGCGGGTTGCTGGAGGTCGGCCGCATGACGATACCGGCGGCCAGGACGAGCCGCAGGATCAGCCCGAAGACGATCGCGAGGGCGAGGTTGGCGAGGGGACCGCCGAGCGCGTACAGGGCCCGCGTGCGCCCGTACCCGATGCGGCCCGACTGCACGGGAGCCGGGCGGCCCCATCCGGTGTTGGCAAGGACGACCGCCAGCACACCGTAAGGGTCGAGATACCGGCGGACCTGCGGGCGGAGGTAGCCGAAGGCGAGGACCGATCGGTCGCCCAACCAGTAGGCGGCCAGCGCATGGCCGATCTCGTGCGCGGGGATCGCGACCAGGAGCGCCGGCACCAGGTAGATGGTCCAGATCAGCCAGGTGACGGGATCGCCGCCTAACACAGCGTCACTCGATGTCGATCTTGTCGAGGCGGCCAGTGGAGCGGGTGCGGGAAGAGCGGGTGCCGGTGGCGCGGGTCTGCCGCCGCCGTGGTGCGGGCTCCGAACGGCGCGCCGCCGCTTGGTGCTCGTAGATGAGGAAGAGCGCCGTCAGGAGCTCACGCTGGGCATTAAGCAGGTGGTGCTGCGCCTCGGGCGGGATCATGTCCTTCACCGCGCCCCCGATGCGCGTCGAGAACTCGTGCGCCAGCCTGGCCAGCCGCTCCGCTTCCGTCATGTCTTTTCCGTCATGTTTTGCGACCGAACCTTATCTTGAGCTCGCCCTGCTCGATGCCGGCGCCCAGCGTCGGCCGCTGGGCAAGCACGCGCGGCAGCGAGATCTCGCGCCGGTAGTTCCCGATCGTTACGAAGAGCTCGCCGTCCTGCCGCGCCAGATCGACCTCACCCCGCTCGACGAAGGGCACCCGCAAGGCGAGCACGTACTCCTGGCCCTGCTTCTCGACCCGCTGGGTTGACTCCTCGTAGAAGCGCTCCGAGGGATCCCGCCCGGCGTAGACCACGCCCGCCATCTTCGACAGCATTTCCTGGCCGACGACCTCCTGGTCGAAGAGCGGCACGGTCAGGATCGGAATCGGCGAGAAGGACTGCTCGACCTCGTCGGCATAGCGCTGATGGATCTCCTGCCAGCGGCGGAAGAGCGGATCCTGCACCGCCTCCGGCAGGCGCCGGTTCACGATCACGGCGTCGGTCACGTAGCCGAAGAGGCTCAGGTAGGTGAACGCTCGCTTGGCCTCCTTGACCACCATCTTCTCGAGGTTGAGGACGATCCGGACGGTCGTTACCGAGCTGTCGGTGAGCACGCGCTTCATGCCCTCGAGGTCGAGCAGCAGGTTCTTCAGCGAGGCGAAAACTTCGTCGCTGGGCAGAGGCACGTCGATCATCGGCTGGAGGATCGGGCGTGCGACGCGCATCGCTCGGCGCTCCCACGGAAAGATCTTGTCGAGCCACCACTTGGCGGCATCGGGGAACGTGAGCAGCTGCAGTGTCTCGCCGGTGGGTGCGCAGTCGACGACCAGGACGTCGTGATCCCCCCGCTCGGCGTAGTGCTTGATCCACATGAGCGATGCCACCTCGTCCATCCCAGGCGGGTTGGCCAGCTCCTCGGCAACCACGCTGTCCAGGCCCTGGGTCGCGAAGACCGCGGCCGCGTAGTCATGGAGGCGGCGCCAGTGCCGCTCCATCTCATGGAGCGCCGAGACTTCGTGGGCCCACAGGTTGTCGGCGACCTGCACGCGTTCCGTGCCGAGTTCGACATCGAGCGAGTCCCCAAGCGAGTGGGCGGGATCGGTCGACATGACGAGCGTTCGGTGGCCGGCACGGGCGCAGCTGAGGGCGGTCGCGGCGGCGACGGACGTCTTGCCCACGCCGCCTTTGCCCGTGAAGAGGATCACCCGCATCGGCCTGACTCTAACCGGCCACGGCGGCTGGGCCGCGCGCTTGCTCGATCGCCTGCCGCTCCTCTTCCGTGAGCGTGTACTCGGAATCCCACGCGCGCACCGGCTTTGCGTAGACGCGGCAGCGATCGCGATGGTAGAGGCCGGTCAGTAAGACACCGCTTCCAGCGGCGTCCAGAAGCGCGACCGCGAACGAGTAGTCGCCTCCGGTGTCGTGGTAGGGGTTGAAGCGGACGACGCCGACCTGCTGAAGGCTGCGGACGGAGGGCGGGAGCGGGTCGGGTTCGGCCCGGCGCCGCGCCCTCCGCTCCAACTGTCCGACGCTGACCAGCGACCAAAAGGCCAGGCCGAGAGCAACGAGCGCGAGGGCACCTGCGGCCGCCGCGGAGGTCTGGGCCGTGGCTACTTGGCGACCAGCGGAATCAGCTGAGCGCCCACCAGCAGCAGGACCACCATCACCGCTGCCACCACGCCGAGCCTGGCGAGATCGGAGGTGAAGTAGGGGACGCGGTCCAGGGGAATCGCCGGATCGTTATCGCCGATCTGAATGCCGCGTTGGGGGCGGCGTGCCGCCGTCGCCGAGCGGGGTGCCAGCGACATTTCAACCGATCTAACCAACGCTTGGTCGCCACCGGTTCGCGGCTGCGGCCGTTCGGCGGTCGCCTGAGCAGCGGGCGCCGGCGCCGCCGGCCGGGCACGGCGAGAGGCGGGGCGTTTCTTGGACTTCCGAGCCATCGGCCAGTGAGTTTACTGGGACGGCGGGAGGCAAAGAACAGGCAGGCGATTTAGGAGCCTGTTCCGGGACGTGGACTGCGACGTATGGGTGGTCCGCCTGCCTGCCGCTGAGCGCTAGAACACAACCTGATAGGTTGTTGGCTACGACATGTTGTGTTCTGCCGTGAGTTGTACACCACTATGTGGGCTCTGTCAAGCCCTTCTTTATCCACAGCCGATCCGTGTCAGAGTTTGAGGGGTATCAACAGGATGTCCACAGAAGACCCCTCCCGTCCCTTCTGCATCATCTGCGGGGAACGCTTGCAGCCAGGCCATCGCTACTGCTCCGCGTGTGGCGCTGAGCGCTGGTCGCCACTGCTTCCCGGGTCCTCGCCACCGCCGCCGGCGGTGCGGCCCGAAGTGCAGCCGGCACCGGTGCCGGCACTGGCCTGGGTCTACGCGGTGGGCGGTGTGATGTGGCTGCTGCTGGTCGCCGTCGACGCTGCCGAGGTGGCCGCCGGACCGACCCGCGCTCAGATGGCGGCCGACATCGTCAGGAGTGGCTACAGCGGCGACCTCTTCGTCCCGATGTTGATCTTCTACGGGGCCGCCATGGTGCTCGTACCGCTGATCATCGCGGTCCTCCACGGCGTGGCCTTCTATGGCCTGCGGGCCGGGCGGCGGTGGGGCTGGCTGGCCGCGGTCGTCGTGGCCGGCGCCTGGTCGCTGGTCCTGGTCGGCATCCCGGTCCTGGCGACGCTGCTGCGGCCTGCGGTCCGCCGCGCCTACGGAGTGGGCTAAAAAGTCTCCTCCCGAAGCGCCTCGGCCCAGCCGAGGCGGAGGGGTCTGAGGGCTCGACCCGGTTTAGCGCGCCTCCGCCGCTGCCGCTGGGCGCCGCCTGGGCGGAATGTGGACCGCCCTTTCATAGACGTCGAGCGCCGCTTCGGCCATCGCCTCCGGCAGGGTCGGGTGGGCGTGGACGGCCTGCGCCAGCTCGGCCGCGGTTATGCCCTGGTGGACCGCGAGCACGGCTTCTGAGATCAGGTCCGTCGCCCTCGGTCCCATGACCGTGGCGCCGAGCACGAAGCCATCGCTGTCGGCCACGACCTTGACCAGGCCCTCGGTCTCACCCAGCACCATCGCCCGGCCGAGAGCGGCGAACGGAAACTGGCCGATCTTGACCTCGATCCCCTGTGCCTTCGCCTGCGCCTCCGAAAGCCCGACGTATGCGATCTCGGGATCGGTGTAGATGCAGCCCGGAATCGCCGTGTAGTCGGCGCTCACCGGCCGCTCCTCGAGGGCGTTGTGAACGGCAACCTCCCCCTGGTAGCTGGCTGTGTGGGCCAGCATCGAGATGCCGGTGGCATCGCCGATCGCGAACACTCCGTCAACGCTGGTGCGCATGTGGCCGTCGACCCGGATGGCCGCCCTGTCCATCTCGACTCCGGCCTGCTCGAGACCGAGGTCGGCCGTGTTGGGGCGGCGCCCGGTCGCCATCAGCACCACCTCGCCCTCCGCCTCGCCGCCATCGAAGCGCACCTTCAAGCGCTTGCCGGCGCGCTCGATGGCCTGCACGGCCACCCCGAGCCGGAAGGCGACGCCGCGCTTCTCCATCAGTTTCTGAAAGCGGGCGGCGACGTCCGGGTCGAGCGGCGTCAGCAGCTGGTCCAGCATCTCGACAACCGTCACCTTGGCGCCCAGCAGCGAATAGACGCCCGCGAATTCCATTCCGACCACGCCGCCCCCGATCACGACCAGGCTCTCGGGCACCCGCTCGAGACCGAGGATGTCGTCCGATGTGAGCGCGAGCTCAGCGCCCGCGATCGGCGGGCGGACCGGCACCGAGCCCGGGGCCAGGATCACGTTGCGGGCGCTCAGGTCCCGGCCGTCGACGCGAACAAGTCCGGGCCCGGCCAGGAGGCCACGGCCCACGATCATCTGCACACCGTTCGACTTGAGCAGGCCCTGCACACCCTGGCGCATGCCCGCCACGACGCGGTCCTTGCGCGCCTGCATCGCCGGCCAGTCGATCTCCGCCTCGCCTACGCGGACGCCGAACTGGTGCGCTTCACGCACCGCCTTGAGC
The DNA here is from genome assembly GCA_964529765.1 of uncultured Actinomycetes bacterium. Classification (GTDB taxonomy): domain Bacteria; phylum Chloroflexota; class Dormibacteria; order Dormibacterales; family Dormibacteraceae; genus CAZHAC01. The sequence goes on along the minus strand of CAZHAC010000017.1, from coordinate 7,909 downwards.
ACCTCGGCCGACTGGATCAGGGCCTTGGTCGGGATGCAGCCCCAGTTCAGGCAGGTGCCGCCCCACTCGCTCGCCTTCTGTTCGACGATGGCGACGGAAGCGCCGCGGCGAGCGGCATGAATCGCGGCCACGTAGCCGCCCGGGCCAGAACCGATCAGGGCAAGGTCATAGTCGGGCATCGAATCAGGATAGGAGCGCCAGGAAAGGCGCGTGGTTATCGTCGCGCCGGCGTTATCCGCTGAATGAAGTGGGTGCTGCTCCTGGCAGCTGCCGGCGGACTCTGGTACTTCGGCAAAGACCTCCTCGCCTTCGTGCTCCGAAACGCTAGCTAGCGTCCGACCCTGAAGAACACGACGTCGCCGTCCTGCACGCGATAGTCGCGTCCTTCGACGCGCAGCTTGCCCGCCGCGCGGAGCGCTTCCATCGACCCGGCCGCGACCAGTTCGTCGACCGAGGTGACCTCGGCCCTGATGAAGTTCTTTTCGAAGTCGCTGTGGATCACGCCCGCCGCCACCGGCGCCGGCGCGTCCTTTTCGACCGGCCACGCCCGAACCTCCGGCTCACCTGCCGTGAAGTAGGTGATCAGCCCGCCGGCGTTCCAAACCGCGCGCGCCAGGCGGTCCAGGCCACCCGCCTCGAGCCCATAGCTCTGGCGGTACTGCTCGGCCTCCGCCGGATCGAGCTCGGCCAGCTCGCCCTCCAGCTGAGCGCAGATGACGAGTGACTCGGATCCCGTTTCCTGGGCGTAAGCGCGCACCCGCTCGGCGAGCTCGCCACCATCGGGGAGCAAGGAATCGTCCACGTTGGCGACATAGACGGCCGGCTTGGCCGAGACCGGGAAGAGCGGCTTCAAGTACGCCTCTTGATCCGCCGCCAGTTGTAGTGACCACAGCGGCCGCCCGGCGTCCAGGTGCTCGCGGGCCCGCTTCAGCACCTCCAGTTCCTCGGCCCCCTGCTTCTTCCCGGCCCTGACCTCGCGCTCGACCGCCTCCAGGCGCTTTTCCACCGTGGCCAGGTCGGTCAGCGCCATGTCGACCTCCAGGGAGCCGAGCTCACCAGTCGGATCGGGTGCCGGGCCGAAGCAGCGGGCGACCTTGACCACCACATCGGCCTCCCGAGCGGAAGCGATGCGCTGGGCCCGCGAGCCCGGGGGCGCATCGGTGAGCCGGACCTGGGCGGGCACGATCTTCTTCGGGTGCACGGCGTCCGCCAGCCGCTGAAGACGGGGGTCGGGCACGTCGACCATGCCCACGCCGTCGGCCCCGCGACCCCTGGTCAAGGCGCTGAAAAGGGTGGTCTTGCCGGAGCCGTCGGCCCCGACAAGAGAGACCGTGACCGGCATCTACTCGAGCGCCGGTTCGGTTTCGCGGTCGAGCGCGAAGGCGCTGTGCAGGGCGCGCACGCTCTTCTCAGCGTCCTTGCGCGCGACCAGGCACGTGATCCGGATCTCGCTGGTCGAGATCATCTCGATGTTGACCTTGGCCTCGGCCAGGGTCCGAAACATGCGAGCCGCGATGCCGGGCGTCCCCAGCATCCCGGTCCCCACGATCGAGACCTTGGCGATGCCGCCCGAGTTGAGCACCTGGCGGCCGCCTATCTTGCTCGCGATCTCCTCGACCATCGGCACTGCCCGTCGCAGGTCCGACTCGGCGACGGTGAAGGTCAGGTCCGTGGTCCCGTCCGTCGACACGTTCTGAACGATGACGTCGACCGAAACGCCGGCTGCGCCCAGCGGCTCGAAGACGGCGGCCGCGATGCCCGGGCGATCGGGCACGCCGAGGATGGTGATCTTGGCGGCGTCGGTGTCGTGGGCCACGCCGCGGACGCGGTTTCTCTCCTCCATTGGGACCTGAGCGACGATCATCGTACCGGGGCGCTTCCGGAAGCTGGACCGGACGTGGATGGGCACGCCGTAGAGCTCGCCGATCTCGACCGCGCGCGGATGCATGACCTTGGCCCCGAAAGCCGCCAGCTCGAGGATCTCCTCATAGGCGATGTAGTGGATGAGCCGGGCATCGGGGACGACCCGAGGGTCCGCCGTGAGAATCCCGTCCACGTCGGTGTAGATCTCGCAGACGTCCGCGCCCAGCGCCGCCGCCAGCGCCACCGCCGTGGTGTCCGACCCGCCGCGGCCCAGGGTCGTGATCTCGAGGTCTTCGGTGATGCCCTGAAAGCCGGCGACAACCGCCACCATCCCTTCATCGAGAGCTCGCCCGATCCGGACTGGATCGATCTCCCGGATGCGGGCGCGGCTGTGCTGAGGACCGGTCCGGATCCCCGCCTGCTGCCCGGTGAGACTGATGGCTGGGACGCCCATTCCCTGCAGGCACATGGCGACGAGGGGCGCGGTGATCGTCTCCCCGTTGGCCACCAGCATGTCCAGCTCGCGTGCGGGCGGGTCCTCGGTCACGCGGCGCGCCAGCTCGATCAGGCGGTCGGTCGTATGGCCCATCGCCGAGACCACCGCCACCACGCGCTGACCAGCGGCGGCGGTCTCCGCGATCCGCTTCGACACCCGGCGGATCCGGGCCGCGCTGCCCACTGACGTGCCCCCGTACTTCTGGACGATCACGACTCAACAGTCATACCCGAGCCCGCGATTCGGGTGACGAGCGGGCGCCCTTTGCCACCGGCCGCGGCCGCCATGGCGTCCGCGATGCGCCTGGCCCCGTCCCGCTGAGTCAGCGCAAACACGCTCGGCCCGGCGCCACAGATGGCAGCGCCGAAGGCACCCACCGAGCGCGCGGCCTCGATCACGTCTTCGGTCCATGGGTAGAGCGGGCGCCGGTGCGGCTGGTGCAGCCGGTCGTCGAGCGACGCGCCGAGCTGGCGCCAGTCGCGGCGGTAGAGCGCGTCGACCAGCGCCGCCACCTGGCCGAGGTTGTGCACGGCGTCCGCCATCTCGACCACGGAAGGCAGGAGCAGGCGCGCCTCGTCGGTCGAGGCGGGATCGTTGGCGACCAGCAAGGCGACGCCGAGGTCGGGAATTGGCAGGGCCAGGTTGAGGTCGCGGGTCACCAGCCGGAAGCCTCCGTAGGTGGCCGCCGCGGCGTTGTCCGGATGTCCCTCGCGCTCCGCCGCCGCCGCAAACGCGTCGCGCACCGAGTTGCCCCGCAGTGCCGCGGCGGCCACGCGGGCGGCGGCGCTCGATCCCAGCCCGACGCCCATCGGGATGCCATTGCGCACGCGGCCGTTCATCGGCAGCTCGGACAGCGGGTTCTCGCTTCGTCCGAGCTCCTTGGCGCCCTCGCCCTCCCACTTCCAGCGGGGCCGATCCGCGGGCTCGGCCTCCACCTCCAGCCAGAGCTCGACCGCAAAAGCGAGCACGTCGAAGCCTGGGCCGACGTTGGCGATCGAGGCCGGAACACGGACTCGCTTCACTGCAGGCGCTTCTCGAAGCGGATGGAGCGCCGCTCGTAGCCCATCCGCCGCTCGTAGAACGGAACCGCACTCGGCCCGGCGACGAAGCTGTCGACGAAGGCGACGGAAGCCCCGTGTTCGCGCGCCCATGACTCGGCGGCGGCCATCAGCTGCTCGCCGATGCCCTGACGGCGCAGCGGCTGGGCGACCGCGATCGCGTCTATGAACGATCGGGTTCGCGCGAAGTCCCGCTGGAGCTGGCGCCACGGCTCCGGCAGCGGGCGCTCTATGTGGGTGGTGACGAAGCCGGTGATGATCCCGTCGTCGCCCTCGTATACGAAGACGATTCGGTCGGGATCGTTGCGGGCCAGAGAGTGCTCGAACCATTCGGCGAGCCCGGTCTCCTCCGGGACCTGGTAGCGCGAAGGATCGACCTCGATGTAGTGACGGCCCGCGTCCTCCCAGCAGCGAGCGATACCGGGACCGTCCCCCGGCCTGGCCTGGCGTACCCCGGGCATCAGAGCTTGAGGGCCTTGGCCAGTGAGCGAGCATCGCCGTCCAGCTCGACGGGGGGTTCGACGTTGCCGAGTGCGGCGTCGGGGTCTTTGAGCCCGCTGCCGGTGAGGACGACGACCGTGGTCGAGTCGCGGTCCAGCTTGCCCTCCCGCACCAGCCGGACGAGGAGCGCCAGCGGGGCGCACGAGGCGGGCTCGGCGAAGAGCCCCTCCTGACCGGCAAGCTGGACCTGGGCCTGCAGGATCTCGGTGTCGCTGACCGCTTCGATGGTTCCCCCCGACTCGTCGCGGGCGCTGGTCGCGCCCTCCCATGAGGCAGGATGACCGATCTTGATCGCGGTCGCCACGGTCTTCGGGTTGTCGACCGGCCGCCCGCGTACGATCGGGGCCGCTCCTTCGGCCTGGGCGCCCACCATGCGCGGCAGCTGGGCCGTCCGTCCAGCCGCCAGCTCCTCTTTGAACCCCTTCCAGTAGGCGGTGATGTTGCCGGCGTTGCCCACCGGGAGCACGACGTAGTCGGGCGCCTCGCCGAGCACGTCGACGATCTCGAAGGCGGCGGTCTTCTGGCCCTCCAGCCGGTAGGGGTTGACCGAGTTGACGAGTGCCACCGGATAGTTCTCGGCGAGCTCGCGCACGGTCGTCAGCGCAGCGTCGAAGTTGCCCTTGATCTGCACGACCTTGGCGCCGTACATGAGGGCCTGCGAGAGCTTGTTCATCGCGATCTGGCCGCTCGGAATGACCACGATCGCGCGCAGGCGCTGGGAAGCGGCGTAGGCGGCGGCCGAGGCCGAGGTGTTTCCAGTGGACGCGCAGACGAGGACTCGGGCCCCCTCCTCCATCGCCTTGGCCACCGCGACCACCATGCCCCGGTCTTTGAAGGAGCCGGTCGGGTTGAGTCCTTCGTACTTGAAGAAGAGCCGCTTGAGGCCCAACGCGGGCCCGATGTTGCGGCTGAGCACGAGCGGCGTCGATCCCTCCTGGAGGTCGACCATCGGGGTCTTCGCGGTCAGCGGCAGCCGTTCCCCATAGCGGGCCAAAACTCCCATCAGGCGGCTCCCATCAGAGGACCCGCAGGAACGAGGAGACCTTCCTGACCGGCTCCAGCTCCGCGATCCGGCGCCGCGTCCTCTGCAGGGCGGCATCGGGGGCGGGATGGGTGGTGACCACGAACTCGGCGCCACCCTCACCCTCGAACGCCTCCTTCTGGATGGCGCTCGAGATGCTGACCTGCTCCTCGCCGAAGACGGTGAAGATCTGCGCCAGCACGCCCGGGCGATCGGCGACGGTGGCGCGGAAGTAGGCGCGCGTCCTCACCATCTCCATGGGCACCACCTTGACTCCGCCGTCGAAGCGGAATGAGGAGCGGTTGCGGACGCCGCGCTGGATCGAGCGCGCAAGGTCGATCAGGTCGCCGACGACGGCGCTCGCGGTCGGGCGGGCGCCGGCTCCGAGCCCCTGGAGCATGACCTGGCCGACCAGGTCGCCTTCGATGAAGACGGCGTTGGTGACGCCGTCGACCTGGGCCAGCGGATGGCTGACCGGGACCATGCAGGGATGGACGCGGGCCTCGATGCCCCCGGGCACCCGCTCGGCGTGGGCGAGCAGCTTGATGGCATAGCCGAGCTCGCTCGCATAGCGGAAGTCGACCGGCTCGACGCCGGTGATCCCTTCGCAGAAGACGTCCTTCGGGTGAACGCGGGCGCTGAACGCGATCGAGGCCATGATGGCGAGCTTGCTGGCGGCGTCGTGTCCCTCGACGTCGTCCGTCGGGTCGGCCTCGGCAAAGCCGTGCGCCTGAGCCTCGGCGAGCACGGCGTCGAAGGGCGTGCCTTCGGCCGCCATCCGCCCCAGCATGTAGTTGGTGGTGCCGTTGATGATGGCAGTCACCCGCTCCAGCTGGTTGGCCGCGAGGTCGACCTTGAACGTGCTGATCAGCGGGATGCCACCGCCGACGGCGGCCTCGAAATAGAGATCCACGTCCATCTCGGCCGCCAGCTCGAGCAGCTCGGGGCCGTGGCGCGCCATCACGACCTTGTTGGCGGAAACGACGTGCTTGCGGTTGCGCAGCGCCCGCTCGAGCCAGCTCCGGGCCGGCTCCTCGCCGCCCGCCAGCTCGACCACGACGTCGACCGCGGGATCGTCGACCACCGACTCGACGTCTTCGGTGAGCAGCTCGACGGGCACGCCGCGGCGCGGCCGGATCGGATCGCGAACCGCGACCCGGCGCAGCTCGAGGTCGAGTCCAGCCCGGCGGCGAATGCCGGGCGCCCAGTTCAAAAGCCGGTCGGCGACCTCGCCGCCGACCGTGCCGGCACCGATCAAGCCGATGCCAAGCGAGGTGGCCACGCGCGTATTCTCGCGGGCCGGGCTCCCTACCGGTTTGGGACCCGGCCCAGGGCCTATTCGCCGATGGCGGTGAGCAGCAGCCGAGAGTGGGAGCGGACGCGGTCGCGGCCTGAACGCTTGGCCTCGTAGAGCGCGCGGTCGGCGCGGTCGATGAGCGACTCCACGGTTTCCCGGCGCTCGGCCTCGGCGACTCCGACACTGGCGGTCACCGCGATCTCGGCTTCCGGTGTCACGACCGGCCGAAGCCGGATTCCACGGAGGATTCGCCACGCCGCCTCGCCCGCCTGCTCCTCCGCCGCATGCGAGAAGAAGATCGCGAACTCCTCGCCTCCCAGCCGGACCGCGAAGTCGCCCGCGCGCAGGCTGGCGCGCACCCGAGCTGCGATCTCGACGAGCACGATGTCGCCCGCGCGATGGCCGAAGTGGTCGTTGACGCGCTTGAAGTGGTCGACGTCAAGTACAGCCGCCGAGACCGGGAATCCGTTCCTCTGCGCCTGGGCGATCAGCTGGCGACCCAGCTCGAGGCCCTCACGACGGCTGAGGAGCGCGGTCAGGCCGTCAAACCTGTTCTCGTCGACGAGCTGCGCGTGGGAGCCGGCGACCCGGTCGAGCAGGAATAAGGCCGGCACCCCGGCGCCTGCCATCAACATCAGCCAGGCCGGGCCATAACCAAGCGCGGCGCCTACAATTCCGCCGGCCATGAGCACGCCACCGGTTGCGGCCCGTCGGCCGAGGCCCTCGACCTGCCCTCGGGTTACGTAGAGCAGGTACGCGGTGAGTGCCAGGAGGAGCGCCGTTGCGAGGACGACGGCTGGGACGAGCGCTACCAAGCGAGCGCAAGCCTACACGCCGCGGGGGTCTTTTGCCCCCCTCTTAACTACCCGGCGGCGATCCGTTCGGGCGGCGTCAGCGGCGCGATCTGATCGCGCAGCTTGTCGGCACCGGCGAAGCCGTGGTTCATGGCGGCGACGCTGCCGTCCGGGCGGAGCACGACGGTCGCCGGCACGGTCAGCACCCCGAAGCGGGAAGCGATGTCAGCCCGGCGGTGAGCGTCGAAGTTAAAGACGCGCACCCCCGACAAGCGCTCGAGGACGTGATCCTGCACGCGGCACTCAGCGCAGCCGCGGGTCGAGAAAGCGAGCACCGCCGGGAAGCCGTCGGGCCGGGCCTCGAGCAGCCCCCAGTGCTCGTCACCCGGCTCGGCCCGCAGAGAACGGAGGCGGCGGCCGGCCCAGAGCCGGAATCCGGCGACACCCAGGGCGACCGCCGCGACCAGGGCGACCAGGATGAGGAGCCGTTCGCTCAGCGGCTCAGCACCCCCGCCCGCTCCAGCCGCAGCATCACGAAGCAGAGCGCGCAGAAGTCGAGGGCGGCGTCCAGGGCGACCATGATCGCGATCGCGAAGGCCAGCACCCAGGCGATGATCGGCAGGCCGGTCAGAACCAGGCCGGCACCGGCAATCCAGACCACACCGCCGATCACGCGGGCGACGCGGCGGGTCTCATGGTCCTCGACGCGCTCCACCCGAGGCAGAACGCCCCGCGGCTCGAGCACACGCCAGGTGAACTGACGGACGACGTCGGCCGGCCACCAGAAGCGGCCGGCCAGCATCACCAGGCCGGCGGCCAGCAGTGGAATCCAGCCCAGCCGGTCGCCGAGCAGAAAGGCGATGACGACCAGCGCGACCA
>CAZHAC010000016.1:0-22712 GCA_964529765.1 uncultured Actinomycetes bacterium | reverse complement strand
ACTCAGAGCAACTTCTTCAGGCTGACGAACCCCGAACGCGAAGACGCCTAGGCCATGAGTTCAGACGCCGCCGTAAGGGCCGGCTAAGCTCCACCCCACGAAATCTGGCGATTTCGCGGGGACCCCGGATTGGCCCGTGTGAGTCCCGTCTTCCCGAGGCGGGCTAACGCTGCAACGCCGACAAAAGGAGGGCGGGCCCGCGCGGAGGGGTGGGCCGACGGGCTTTGCCCGGGGGGCCGAAGGGGGGCACTCCCCCCTCTGCTAAGAACCTTGGTTCCCTCCGCGCTTTACGGATTGCCGATCCGGCTCGAGCACGACCACTGACCCGCGCCGGAGCGCTGGTAGAGCCACGCTGCCGCTGCTGCATTAGCGGCAGCGTCGAAGGGTGATTGGGCATGCCAGGGCGTCGACGCCCAGGTCGAGGGCATGAATTGGAAGAGCCCGGCTGCCCCGCTCGACCGGTTGACGGCCATCGGGTTCAAAGTTGACTCGCACGTGGCAAGCCTGACCGCCCAGTCCTGGAGCGCAGGCCCCAGCGGCGCCCACGCCTGCCGGATCAGGGCCGGGATCGAGCCGGCAGGCGCGGGCGGCGGAGCCGGCTGCTCGGGCGCGGCGACGGCGGCCAGGGCGGCGAGCCGGGCGTACTCGTTCTCCAGTGCTTTCTGCTGGCCTTCGAGATCGGCCTGCCGACCGCGCAGCTGACTCTGCTCGGTGTTCAGGCGAGCCAGGTCGTCGTCGAGCGCCCGCTTGGTGGCGCGAGCCCGTCCAGCAGCCACGAGGAGGTCGGTGACGCGGCTCAGCGCGTCGGCAAGATCGGGTGACTGCGCGATCACGACGAGCGTGTTGTCGGGCTCCACGTAGATCGCTTTGGCGAGTCCCTTCAGCTGTTGGCGCTCGGCGTTGACGTGGCTCTGCCGGTCCGTGATCTGGGTCTGCAGGCGGTCGATCTGCTGACGGTTCTGGGCCGCCTGGTCGGCCACCGTGGCCAGGCGGTCACGCACCGTAGCCTCGTCGTCAGCAGAGGCCGGCGTGGTTGAGGATGCCAGGGCGAACAGCGCCGCGACCGCGGCCAGGACTCTTCGCATGGGGCGGGATACGTGAAGGTATCAGAAGCCCGCTGTGGGCGCGTATCCCTCCGCGCTAAATTCTCAAGCGCAAATGACGATGTTCGGACCCGTAGAAGAAGAGGAAAGCGATCGCTCCTGGGAGCGCGTCAATCACCGCCAGATCAGCTCCGAGCAGTGGCAGCGGTACGAGGAGTGGATAGCGGAAATCTTCGAGGCCATGGGCATGGACCTGAACGCGCCGGGCACGCAGCGCACGCCCCAGCGGTTCCTGCACGCGCTCTTCGACGCCACCGCCGGCTACGAGGGCGATCCCAAGCTGGTCACCGCCTTTCCCACCGAGTGCCGAGGCGGCCCCGACTGCGAGCTGAGCCAGATCGTCGAGGGCCCGATCCTCTTCTACTCGTTGTGTGAGCACCACGCGCTGCCGTTCTTCGGCCAGGCCTACGTCGCCTACATCGCGCACGAGCACATCATCGGAATCTCCAAACTGACCCGGCTGGTCCGCATGTACGCGTCGCGCTTCTCGGTCCAGGAGCGCCTGGGCCAGCAGATCACCGACACGCTGGAGGAGATGCTGGAGGCGCATGGGGTCGCCGTCTACCTGGAGGCCGTCCATCTCTGCACCCAGATGCGGGGCGTGCGCGAGGCCGAGTCACGAACGAGGACGACGTTCTGGCGCGGTGAGTACGAACGCAATCCAGAACTGCGCTCCGAGTTCCTGCGACTCTCACTTAAACAGTAGACGCTGCTGTAAGGGCCGGCTTTGCTGGCCCGTGTGAGTCCTGTCTTCAAGGCGCGCGCTCGCGTTGCAACGCCGACAAAAGGAGGGCGGGCCCGCGGGGGGAACCTTGGTTCCCTCCGCGCTTTAGCCCGCGGCGGTTGCTTCCAGCGGCCCCCGAGAAGCACCGAGCACGGCCCGAGCCACCTCCTCGCCGGCCTCGCCCGCCAGCGCCCGGTAGCGCTCGACGACCTCGGCCTCGCGGGCGCCATCCACGTGGGGAAGCCCGCCTTCGCGCTTGAGCATCTGGATGTCGCGCGCCACCTGCAGGCGCCGATCGAGGAGAGCCGCGATCTCGGCGTCGAGGCGATCGATCTCCTCACGACCCTGCTTCACGGTCAGCGTGACGTGCGGGCGCGCATGCTGCCGCGCCAGGGCGACGATCCCTGCCAGCTCGTCCAGACCGATCGCCTGCTCGGCGTCCGTCCAGGCGGCGTCCGGTTCCGGGTGAGCCTCCACCAACACACCATCCGCGCCGGCCGCCAGCGCCGCCGCCGCCAGCCCGGGCACCCAGCGCCGGTAGCCGGCGGCGTGGCTGGGATCGACGATCACAGGCAGCTCGGTCAGCTCACGCACGACCAGCACCGAGCTCACGTCCAGTGTGTTGCGGGTACGCCCCTCGAACGTCCTGATGCCGCGCTCGCAGAGGATCACGTCGTCGTTGCCGCGACGCCGGATGTACTCGGACGCCGCCACCCATTCGTCAACCGTCGACGCCAGCCCTCGCTTGAGGATCACCGGCCGGCCGATCTCGCCCAGCGCTTCGAGCAGGCGGAAGTTCTGCATGTTGCGGGCGCCGACCTGGAACACGTCAACGGCATCGCCGAGGATATCGGCGTCTTGCGCGGACAGAACCTCGCTGACCAGCGGCAGGCCCGTGCGCCGGCGCGCATCCGCGAGCTCCGGAAGCGCCTGCGGGCCAAGGCCCTGGAAGCTGTCCGGACGCGTGCGGGGCTTGAAGACGGCCGCGCGGAGGGCGTCGGCACCGGCCCGCGCCACCTGCTCCGCCTGCTCGGCGTAGCCCGGCTCCACGCTGCAGGGGCCGGCAATTACGACTGGACGGCCGCTGCCCACCAGGAGCGCGCCGATGGCTACGGCGCGGGTGGGTTCTGCTTCCGACTGGACCAACTTCTCGACCTCCATTCATCTCTTCCACCCTGGGCGCCTGGCCGGCGGGTGGAGCGGAGGACGAGGGGTGCGCTAGCTCGTCCGGCTCCCGGCTCCCGCCGGCCCGGTAAACCCAAAGAAGAAATAGGTCGAGCGCGCAAACGTCACTGCGGCTCATGGTAGACGACGTCTTTTGGACCTGACTTGTCTGCCGTCCACAAGGAGGGGCGGCGTTGACTTGGCGGTGCGCGCCCACTCGGGCATAATCTCGCCGCTTTGCCTGTCCTCCTGCCCGCTGTCATCGCCATCTTCGGAGTTATCGCCGCCTCGTTCGTAATCCGGACCCGCTACCGCGTGAGGCAATCGCTGTACACGTCCCTGCGCGAGCAGCGGGCGCGCGAGATCGAGAAAGCGCGGCACCGGGCGCTGGCGGGGACGTCCGCCGAAGAAGCCGGACGCGCAGGCGGCGAGAGCCCGCTCGAACTCACCTTGGGGCTGATCAGCCTGGCCGCCGCTCTCGGCCTCGTGCTCACCGGCGTGGTGATGGCGATCGGCGCCCGGGGCTAGGGCGCCTCGGTGGCGGGGGAGTACCCTCAGCCCCATCTTTACGCCTTCTTAACAGCCGGCCCGACCTTCGCTTGTAGATTTGCACTTCGCGGCCAGTTCCGGCCGAGAAAGAGGGAGGAGCGCTTGTCCCACTCGGCCGCCGAGCCGGCTCGGCTTGTCTACGACTCGCTCCCGAGTGCCGTCCTGGTGCTCGGTCGCGGTGGTCACGTCCTGCACGCCAACCAAGCCGCCGAGCAGGTGCTGGCGACTCCCCTGGCAGCTATGCGCGCCCGCCAGCCGGACGAGGTCTGGCGGATCACCGCCGCCGATGGCTCGGCTCTGGGTCCAGGCGAACAGCTCGGAATGAGCGCTGTCGATTCCGGCCAGGCAGAGCGCGGCGTGCTGCGCCGCCTGTGCCGGCCTGATGGCCGCTGGCTCGACCTCGAGGTCGATACCGTCCCCTCGCTGGGCGCCGACGGTCGGGCATACCAGGTGGTGTGCACACTCAACGACGTCACCGAGCGGCGCCGGATCGAAGCCCGTGTCCGGCAGTCGGAACGCGAGTGGCGGCAGCTCTTCCAGAACGCCGGGATCGGCATGGCCCGCCTGGACTTGCGCGGCAAGATCCTGCGCGCGAATCCGCTGCTCTGCCAGATGCTCGGTTACGAAGCGGCCGCTCTCGAGGGCCGGCCGCTGGCCGACATCCTTCTCCCCGAGGACTCCCCGAACCTGAGCTTTGCGATGCTGGCCGAATTCGACCTACCCCGGGTCGAGAGCGACGTTCGCTATCTCGGCCGCCAAGGCAAGCCGATCTGGGTTCACTCGGTGGTCTCCCTGGTTCGCGACGGCCAGGGCCGCCCTGCCTTTCTGATCAATACGGTCGAGGACATCAGCGCCCGCAAAGCGCGGGAGGCCGAGCTCGAGCACCGGGTGCTGCACGACGTATTGACTGGGCTCCCGAACCGCACGCTGCTCAACGACCGCCTCCTGCATGCCGTCCGCTCCGCGCGCCGCACCGGCACTCCACTGGCGCTGCTGGTGCTCGGCATCGACGGACTGATCCAGGTCAACACGAAACACGGCCACGTGGCCGGAGACCGTGCCCTGATCGAGGTGGCCGAGCGCATGAGCAAGGAGCTCCGCAAGTCGGACACCGTCGCCCGGATCGGCGGCGGCGAGTTCGCGGTGATCCTGACCGGGGTCGGCGACCCCGAAAGGGCTGGAATCACGGCTGATAAGCTGCTGGCGGCTATCGAGGCTCGGCTGGAGGCGGATCGAGTCAGCATCAAGCTGACGGCCAGCGCCGGAGTCGCGCTCTATCCGGCTGACGGCACCGATCCCGAATCGCTCCTGCGCAGCGCCGACCTCGCGATGCAAGCCGCGAAGCGCCGCCGCCTGGCCGCGGGCCGGGAGGGCATGGATGCCGAGGGCGCCGGCGACGCCGAGTCAGGGACGGGAACCGCCCACCGCCGGCCGGTGCTCTCCGCAGATGATGTCAACCGGCGGATCGACAACCTCGAGCGGGTCGCGCTGCTGATGCCCCTCGCGGGCGAGCAGATCCGCCGGCTGGCTCGGCGCATGTCCGAGCGGACGGTCCCGGCCGGCAGCACTATGAACCGGCCTGGGCAGCCGGCCGCAGCTCTTCAGATCATCGAGAGCGGAATCTGCGAGGTGCTTACCGACTCAGACCCGGCGCAGCCGCTTCTGGTGCGCGGTCCGGGCGACTTCGTCGGCACGTCGATGATTCTCGGCGAGCCGGCGACCGTGACCGCCCGCGCGTTGACCGACTGCCGCGTCCTGGAAGCGTCCTCAGAAGTCCTGGCGACGCTGATTCCGAATGGTTCGGAGCTGCACGAGGAGCTGCGCCGGGTGGCGGAGCAGCGGCGCGACATGCTCTCGCGGCTGGTCGCGCAAGCCGGTCGAACGCGGTCGAACAGCGGCGCGCGAACGATCGCCGTCTACTCGCCGAAAGGAGGCTCCGGTAAGTCGACGCTGGCCGTCAACCTGGCCGCGGCACTGGCACGCACCAACGAAGACGACGTGCTGCTGATCGACCTCGCCCTACCCTACAACCACGCGGCACTGCTCGCCAGGCTCTCTCCAACCACCTGCCTGGCGCGAACAGTGCACGCCGACACTGGCGGTTTCGAGATGGCGCTGCGCGCAGCCATGCTCCGCCACGCCTCGGGTTTCATGGTGCTTTCGACCGCGCTCCGGCCCGAGGAGGCCGATCTCATCACGACCGAGCTCGTGACCCGAACGCTCGAGATTGTCGGCGGGATGTACCGGTACATCGTTTTCGACCTGGGAATCGCGCTCAGCGACCCGGTGCTGGCGGCGCTCGAGGCGTCTAAGCACATCGTCCCGGTGATCACACCGGAGCTGACCAGCATGAAGGACGCCTCGCAGTTCATGGAGATCCTCGGCCAGGTGCTTCACGTGCCGGCTGGCAGCGTCCACCTGGTGGTCAACCACCGGACGCCAGAGGCGGGCATGACCCGCGCCGACGTCGAGCGTGTGCTCGGCCGGCGGGTCGCGGTCGAGGTGGCGTACGACGGGGCGCGGCCTGAGCAGGCCGCCCTCCGGGGTGAGTTCCTCGCGCTGACCCAGCCGCGGAGCGGCATTGCCCGGGGAACCGCCCAGCTGGCCGCGACCCTTTCGGCCGCCACCCCGCCGACGCCACAACCCGCTGCGGACGAAGAGGGTGCGCCGCGCGGCTGGTTCGGCTACGCCCTGAGCTGAGGCGAGGCGTCAGGTCGCAGGAATTCGGAGGCGGAAGGTCGCGCCTCCGCCCGGTGTGTTGCTGACGGTCGCTTCTCCGCCGTGCAGCTCGGCAATCCGCCTGACGATGTACAGCCCCAGCCCGCTGCCCGTGATGCCTTGCTGGCGGCTGCGGACCGAGCGGTAGTAGCGCTCGAAAACGCGTGACAGCTCTTCGGGCGCGATCCCGGCACCCCGGTCGGCGACCTCGAACCAGGTGTCGCCGCGATCGGTGCCGGCGCGGACCGTGACCACGCCGCCCTCGGCGCCGTACTTCAGTGCGTTGGCGACCAGGTTCCTGAGCGCGATCGCGATCTCCTCGGCGTCCAGCGTCACGTCGCCCGTGCCGGCTTCGACCTTGAGGTCGACCCCGGCTGAGCGCGCCTCCGCTTTCAGCGGCTGGATGGCCGCGAGCACCACCTCTTCGAGCACGTGCCGCTCCCGATGTAGGGCTTCGCTCCCACTCTCCAGGCGAGCCACTTCGACCAGGCGGTCGATCATACCGAGCCCGGTCGTGGCCGAGGTGTGGATCACGTCCACAGCCCTTCGCGTGGCGGGGTTGAGATCTCCGAAATCGCCCTCCTGGAGCATCGACGTGTATCCGCGGATGGTGCCCAGCGGCGAGCGGAGCTCATGCCCGGTCATGCGCAAGAACATGGTCTTTAAGTCGTCCAGCTGCCGCGAATCCTCGAGCAGGCGCTGGCTGTACCGGCTGACGAGGCGGACCGTGGTCGATTGGACAAGCGTGAACAGAGCACCGAGAAGGGGTGTCGGATCGGGCTCGTCGAGCAGGTAGGGGATCAAGAGGGTCGCCAGCGTTTGGAATCGCTCCTTGATCTCCTCAATAGAGATGACTCCCGATGTCAGGAGGTCAGACGTCCAGGCTCCGATCGATGCATCGAAGCGGCTCCAATCCTCCTTGAGCAAAGCTTCGAGCATTACATCGAGAAAGAGCTCAACCCGGGGTCGCACCACGTCCTGGCCACGGGCCAACGAGCTCGTGTGCTCGCCGCTGATGCGCCATTCGAGCCCCGCCAACCGGTCGACCAGTTGGGGGCGACGGCGGCTGATCACGTCGCCAAGGCGGACGGGCGCGTCTGATGGCGTCATCGAAGCCACTGGACATCCCAACTTAAGGGATAGCAGCGCTGTTGGGTATCCAGATAACGAAGCTTGTACGTCAAGCGCCCAACTTCTGCCTGGGCTAGCGACCGAAGTAAAAGGAAAGAGCCGGGCGCACTACCCGGCTCTTTCGCGAAAGGAGGAGAGGTTCGCTACTTGGCGTTGTTGGCGAAGTCGTTCGTGTACGTCTTCGAGAGGTCGGCCGTCTTGCCCTTAAAGCTGGAGACGAAGGTCTGCTGGATCTTGAGCACGTTCTCCGGCCCACCCGCCGGCATCTTGCAGTCGGTGCCGAAGATCTGCAGCTGGTTCTGCAGGGCGGTGACGTAGAGGTCTTTGTTGCCTGCGTAGTAGTCGGTCGGCATCTTGTCGGCGATCTCAGCGGCGGTATGCGAGTGCATCCACTTGAGGGTCTTGACGTAGGCGTTGACCAGCCTCTGGGTCACGTCCTTATGCGAGTTGACGTAGTCGTTGCGCATGAAGATGCCGATGAACGGATAGTCGGCACCCAGGGCGGCCCGCGTCGCGGCCGGCGTCCGGAGGTCGACGAGAACCTTGCCGACACCACTGTTGACGAGCCTCGAGATCGTGGGCTCGGTGGTCATGCCGGCGTCGATCCGGCCCTGCTGCATGGCGGCGATGAAGGTATCGCCGGCGCCGACGGCAACGAATTTGGCCTGGTCACCCGAGATGCCCTTCTGGCCGAGCAGGGCCAGCGTGACGGTGTGGGTGCCCGATCCGATGTCGGTGACGCCCAGGTTCTTGCCTTTGAGGTCGGACATCGACGTGATCGACGAGGCCTTCTTGGCATCGACCATCTCGGCCTCACCGGGCGCGATGCCGAACTGGCAGACAGTCTCGATGTTCTTGCCCTGCGCCTGGAGTTCGATGGTGTGGTTGTAGGAGCCGGAACCGGCGTCGACATTGCCGGCGACGACCTCGGTCTCCGAGCCCTGGCCGGAGCCCTCGTCGACCAGCGTGACGTTGAGGTTCTGCTCTTTGAAGTAGCCCAGCTGCTGCGTGAGCATGTTCGGCAGGTAGATCTGCTTCGACAGACCGCCGACCATGATCTTGAGATCCGCGGGCGCGTTCGATGCCGAGCCCGACGGCGGGCCGCCACTTCCCCCACACGCGCTCAGGGCGACCATCGCCCCGAACGCCAGGCCGAAGGCCCGTTGGTACCTCTTCATAAACACCTCCGCTAGATGGTCACGTCGGTGACCGGATTCGGCCGCCATCGGATCAGGCGGTTTTCCAGCGCCGTGATGAGCGCCTCGGCCACGAGTGCGACGATGGCCAGCAGCAGCATCCCGGCGAAGACGCCGTTGGCGTCGAAGTTGTTCTTGGCGCTGTAGATGAGCTCCCCTACCCCTTCGGTGGAACCGAAGAGCTCGCCGACGACAGCTCCGACCAGCGCCAGGCCGAAGCTGATGTGAAGGCTGGCGATGATCCAGGAGAGCGCGGACGGGAGCACGATCTCCGTCGTCAGCTGCCGCTGGCCCGCGCCCAGGATGCGGGCGTTGGCGACCAGGTTGCGGTCGACCTCGCGGACGCCCTGGAAGGCGTTGAAGAAGACCACGAAGAAGACGAGCACCGCGGCCGTCGCCACCTTGGCCTTCAAGTCGAGGCCCAGCGAGATCGCGAAGAGCGCGCCCAGCACCACGCGCGGGATCGAGTTCAGCGCCTTGATGTAGGGCGCGAAGACGTCGGCCAGCAGCCGGTTGCTGCCGAGCAGAATGCCGAAGATGATCCCGAACACGGAGCCCACCAGGAAGCCGAGCACCGTCTCCTGCATCGTGGCTGCGACCTGCACCCACAGCGGCCCGAGAGCCGTTCCCTGCGTGAGCCAGGTCAGCATCTTCGCGGCGATGCCGCTCGGCTGACCGAAGAAGAACTTGTCGACCAGCCCGATCCGCGTCGTCAGCTCCCAACTGCCGATCCAGATCACAGCGACCAGAAGCCGGAGCCCTTGGACCTGAAGGCGGCGGTTGCGGACTCGCCTTCGGCGCGCCTCCTTGGCGCCCCTGTCCGCGGTCATCGCCGCGTCTTGCGCGGCGGGCTTAGACAGCACGCTTTTGACGCTCATAGCTCACCAAGACCTCGTCCCGGAGATCGCTCCAGATCTCCTCGTAGATCCGTCGAAAGTCCTCCTGGAAGCGAATCTCGGCCACGTTCCGCGGGCGCGCCAATCCGACCGGGTAGTCGCCCTTCACGGTGGCGGGCCCAGCCGTGAACACGTAGACCCGATCGGCGAGGGAGATCGCTTCTTCCAGGTCGTGGGTCACGAACACCACCGAGGCTTTGCTCTCCGACCAGAGGTTCAGGAGCTCGTTCTCCATCAGCGTCCGGGTCTGCACGTCGAGCGCGCTGAAGGGCTCGTCCATGAGCAGGATGCGCGGCTCGTTGATGAGCGTCTGCGCGAGCGCCACCCGCTTGCGCATGCCACCGGAGAGCTGGTGGGGGTAGTAGCTTTCGAAGCCGGCGAGTCCGACGCGGCCGATCCACTCGCGCGCCAGCGCCTCGGCCTGCCGCGCCGATTTGCCGCGATAGCGAGGCCCGGCGGCAACATTCCCGAGCACCGATTTCCAGGGAAAGACGGCGTCGGTTTGGAACATGTAGCCGATCTCCGGGTGGATGCCGTCGACGCGCTTGCCGTCGATGAGCACCTCGCCCTCACTGGCCGGCTCGAGGCCGGAGATCAGCGCCAGGGTGGTCGACTTGCCGCAGCCGGTCGGACCGACCACCGCCGTGAACTCGCCCGACGCGACGTGGATGTCGAGGTCGCGTAGGGCGGTGTAGGCAGAGCCGCTCTGTGTCGCAAACCGCTTTGTGACACGACGCAGCTCGATAGCTGGAGTCATCACACAGGACATTGCCCAGCGGTCCCGTGCATGGGAACGCTTCCGGTCGTTGAGTGCGTTTTGGTCGTTTTGGTCGTGAATCGGGCGGGCGCCATGAGTAAGCTCGCCTTACCTAGCCACCTGTGAAGTCCCGCCTTCCGCTCGCCTACCAGATCCTCGCCATGCAGATGGCGATCGTGCTCGTGGCCGCCGTCGCCGGCCTCGCCGCGGCTGTTCTCCAGGCCCGGCACGAACTGGACAACCAGTACGAGGAGCGCTCGCTCGTCATCGCCAAGACGGTGGCCGCGATGGACACAGTCAAGAAGGGGTTGGTCGACGGCGACCCCGGCGACCAGATTCAGCTGCTGGCGGAGAGCGTGCGCCGCTCCACGGGCGCGTCATACGTGGTTGTCACCGACCGCGGCGGAATCCGCTACTCACACCCGAATCCGGCTCTGATCGGCCAGCGGGTGGACGAAAACCCGGCGCCGGTGCTGGCCGGACGGACCTGGGTGGGAGTCCAGCAAGGCACGTTGGGCGTGGCCGCCCGCGGCAAGGCGCCCATCTTTCAGGACGGCCAGGTGATCGGGATGGTTTCGGTCGGCTTCGCCGAGTCGGCGGTGACGGCCCGGCTGCTCAGCGAGCTGCCGGGCTACGCGACGACCGTCCTGATCGCCCTGGCCCTGGGCGCCGTCGGCTCTTTGCTGCTCTCGGCCCGGGTCAAGCGCCAGACCTTCGGGCTCGAGCCCTATGAGATCGCCGGGCTCCTCCAGGAAAGGGAGGCGACGCTGCACCGGATCAGCGAAGGCGCGCTGGCGACCGACAGCGACGGCCGGATCACGCTCGTCAACGAAGCCGCCACACGGCTGCTCGGACTGTCAGAGGCGGCGGTCGGACGCAAGCTTTCACAGGTACTGCCACCCGGCCGGCTGCAGGCGTTCCTATCCGGGCAGCTGAACGACCAGGACGAGGTGGTGATCTCGGGCGACCACGTGTTGGTCGCGAGCCGCCGCCGGGTTACCGTCCGCGACCGCGAGATCGGGTTCGTCACCACCGTCCGCGACACCAGCGAGCTGTCCAGGATCTCGCCGCGTGTTGGCATCGCCGGGCTGACCGAGGCGCTGCGGGCGCAGGCGCACGAGTTCACGAACCGCCTGCACACGATCGCCGGCCTCGTCGAGCTCGGGCGCGGCGAGGACGCCATGGAGCTGATCGCGCAGACATCGGCCGTTCACCAGGAGCTCACCGAGGCGATCGTGCAGCGGGTCGGCGACCCGGTGCTGGCGGGACTGCTGCTGGCCAAGGCCGCGATCGCCCAGGAGCGGGGCATCGATCTCCGGGTCTCGGAAGCGGCGGCGCCGGCTCGCGCTGTCCTCGACCACGAGGACCTGATCACAGTTCTCGGAAACCTGATCGACAACGCGCTCGACGCGGTCGCCGGCCTGCCTGGCGCGTGGGTGGACGTCGCGGTCGGTATCCACCAGGGTGCGCTCGTGATGCGCGTGCAGGATTCGGGTCCCGGCATCCCGGAGGAGGTGCGCGGCGAGGTGTTCAAAGAAGGCTTCAGTACCAAGCGCCAGCCGGGCGGTCGCCGGCGCGGTTTCGGGCTGACTCTGGTCAAGAAGACCGTCGAGCGCGCAGGCGGCACGGTCCGCGTCGAGAACCAGGGGGGCGCCATGTTCACGGTCCGCCTGCCCCTGCCCGAGCCGGTTGGCGGGGGTACGGGGTACTCCCCGCATGAGGAAGTGGCGTCATGATCCGAGCGCTCGTTGTGGACGACGACTATCGGGTGGCCGATCTCCACCGAGCCTTCTTGGAGCGGCTCCCCGGCTTCGTGGTCGCCGGCGCCGCCCACACGGGCGCGGCCGCCATCGAGGCAGTCGACCGCCTGCGACCGGACCTCGTCCTGCTCGACATCTATCTGCCCGACATGACCGGCATCGAGGTGCTGCAGCGGCTGCGCGACGGCTTGCACCACGACGCCGACGTGATCGCCATCACCGCCGCCCGCGACGTTGACACGCTCCGCTCCGCAATGCGTGGCGGCGTGGTGCACTACCTGGTCAAGCCCTTCCGTTTCGCCACCCTGGCCGAGAAGCTGCGCTCCTACGAGGCGGCGCGGGAGCGGATCGCACGCTTGCGGGAGGCCGACCAGGCCGAAGTCGACCGGATCTTCGGGACGCTGCGCACGAGCCGCTCCGAGCCGTTGCCCAAGGGCCTCTCGGAGGCGACCCTCGATCTGGTAATCGAGACCTTAGCCGGCTCCGGTTCAGGCCTGGCCGCCGCGACGGTCGCCGAGTCGGCCGGACTCAGCCGGGTCACAGCTCGCCGCTACCTGGACCACCTATGCCGGATCGGACGGGCGGAGGTTGCCATGCGGTACGGGGGACCCGGGCGGCCTGAACACCGCTACCGGCTGCTCGGACCGGAGCCGGTGGCTGTCTCGGCGCTCGCGAGTGGGGACGACTAGATCAGTCGTCGTCTCCATCGCCGCCTTCCTCGTCCCCGTCGCCGTGGCTGGGTGGTGCCTGCGGCCTGGTCACCAGCGGGGTGGGCGGTGCGGGCTCGGGTGTCGGGGCCGTCCTCGGCGTTGGAGTCGGGGGCGGCGGCGAGTAAACCGCGAACGGTCCGGACGGCGGAGGCGTGCCCGCGCTCGGCCGAGGGCTGGCTTCGGAGTTGACAACCGGCCGGGTCGCAGGGGAGAGGGCGACGGGGCGATTGTTGGTGATTGCTGTGACCGCAAGGGCCACGACGGCGGCCGCGAACAGAGCACCCGCCAGGATCAACGTGCTTCTCATAACGGGTGCCTACGCTACGGACCGGTACCGGGTCGCTGCTCGTCGCTAGATCCAGAGCTTGAAGCCGGATGCAAAGTTCAGGGCGACGGCCCAGGTCAGGTACATCAGCCATAGACCGGTCACGACGTGGGCCAACCCGAGCGCACGGTTCCCGACGACACCGAGTGGGTTGCCGTTCACCGCAAAGAGGCTGGCGAAGAAGTCGGCGACGTAGACCGCGGTCAGCCCGACGAAGAGCAGCGCCACGGGGATATCGCGAGACGCCGGTACGACGAAGACGACTATCCCCAGGACCGAGATCAGGATGAAAGCGATCGACATGAAGCCGTTGGGCCTCGGGTCCCCGCCCAGCGCCCGCCCACCGCCAAGCGCAAACCAGTGAACGCCGTAGGCCGTGAAGGCGAGCGCCGCCATGAACAGGGGCGCGGCGGTGATCGAGTGGAACCAGACCAATCCCACGAATAGGAAGATGCCGGTGAGGAACTGCATGAACCCCGGCATCCAGATGCCCCAAAGGCCGGTAGTGATGTCCACGGCCCGGCTCCGGTGTGGGATCCCGAGGAGCTCCTGCGGACCGTAGATCAGGTATCCGGTCCCGAGTCCGAAGAAGCCGACTGCAAGTGGTGGAAAAGCGGTCTGCGCCAGGCTGACCGTCGTCATGGCCGTGTTCCCCCCATTTGGAACCGCGACGTGGACGTCCTGCCGCCAGTGTCGCATGTTGCCGCCTCAGCGGCTAGAACACGTCGTCGCGCACCCCGTCCAGGTACTCGTGGGTGCGCCGCCCGAGCTCAGCCCTGTCAACCAGCCCGCGCTCGGCGAGCAGGGCCTCGAAGGCGGCCAGCCAGCGCTCGTAATAGTGCGTTCCGTCGTCAGCCGGACCGGCCGCCGCGATCTCTCGCTCGAGGTGGCGCTGGAAGTCGGGCCAGGCGTAGCGCCGGCTCTGGCGGAGGGCTACGGCCATCCCGAAAGCGCGTCCCTCCCAGGGCGCCCGAAAGACGAGCTCGCCGTTCTTGCGCGGGAGGCGGAGGGGTAGGGCTGGCGGGCTTTGCCCGGCTGCCCGGAGGGGGGTACTCCCCCCTCCGGTTATGGGCTCGCCCGCGACTTCACGATCGACGTCCACGCTCAGCCCACCGGCTCTGGAACCCGGGGCAGGGCGGTCCCGATCATGCAGTCGCGGCTCACCAGGGCTGCCAGCTCGTCCTCGCTCCAGCCCTCAGTCTCAGCCGGCCGCTCCGGCAGAACCATGTAGCGGAGATCGGCCGAGGAGTCCCAGACGCGGACCTCGACGTCTTCGGGGAGGTCGAGTCCGAACTCGCGTAAGACGGTCCGCGGCTCGATCACGACCCGAGAGCGGTAGGGCGCCGACTTGTACCAGGTGGGCGGCAGCCCGAGCAGGAACCACGGGTAGCAGGAGCAGAGGGTGCAGACGATCACGTTATGGATGCCGGGCGTGTTCTCGACTACGCCGAGGTGGAGGCCCGAGCTGGGGATGCCGAGCTCGGCGATGGCGGCGCTCCCGTCGGTGAGCAGGCGGCTCTTGTAGTCCGGATCCGTCCAGGCGCGGGCGACCACTTTGGCGCCGGTCATGGGGCCGATGTCGTGCTCGAAGCGGTAGACGACCTCGTCGACCGCCTGGCTCGTGATCAGCCCCTTTTCGATCAGCAGCGACTCCAGCGCCAGCGCGCGCGCTTCAAGAGGCGAGAGGTCGGGGTGATGCTGGTGGTCGTGCTCTTGCTCACTCATCCTCGAGATAGGCCTCCCAGAGATCCAGTGACACGGACTCCCGTTCCCGGCCCTGCTCCCCCCAGAGCTCGCGCGAGGTGAAGGTCACGGTGTAAACGGGCTGCCAGACCTGCGCCTTGAGTTCGGCGTTGAGGTCGGGCAGCAGCCAGGGTCCGTGCACGCTCTGCACCACTCCGGTCTTTGCGCGGGCGTAGCGCGGCAGCCGGATGTGACCCTTCGGATTAAGGTTCCTGGTCCTGACCCTGTCGCCCGGCTTCCAGCGCGGGGCGGGCAGGTCGGGCGGCGGGTTCGGGCGCGCTCCCGCCGACCCGTTCGCCAGCTTGTCTTGCACTTTGTTTTGCACGAGCCGTTCGACGGCCGTCAGCCAGCGCTCGTAGTAGCCGGACTCCAGGTAGCGGGCCGGCGGCATCCGCTCGATCGTGTACCGGAACTCGTCGAGGTTGAAGAGCCCGGCCTTCCGGCCGAGGAGCATCAGGGCGTGAACGCGGACCTCCCACTCGGCGTGGAACGGCTCATCGTCCCGCTCGGCCAAAGAGGGACCGTAACCGTGACTGCCGCCCAGATCGTGGACGCCGTTCACAGGTCGATTATCGGTCTATGTGAGGTCGCTAGATTGACAGATTCGGGGCCAGCCAATAGGATCGCCCGATCGGAGGGAAATCCATTTCCGGAAAACGATTGCGGCCCTCCTCTCTCGCGGATGTCGCCGCGGCGGCGCGGGTCTCCCTCAGCACCGCTTCCCGAGCCCTCGATCCCGACGCCACGCACCCCGTCAAGGCGGAGACGCGACAAAGGGTAATTCAAGCCGCGACCGAGCTCGACTATCGCCCCAACCCGATGGCGCAGGGCCTGCGCGCTCGCCGCCTGCGGACGATCGCTGTGATCGTGCACGACATCCTCGACCCGTACTTCGCAGAGATTGTGCGGGGGGCGACTGCCGAGGCGGCAACCCACGGATACCTCACCTTCGTCTGCAGCAGCCAGCGTGACGCCCAGGCAGAGAGCCGCTACGTGGGCATGCTCCGGCGAAGCCGGGTAGCGGCGGTTCTCTTCGCGGGCGGCGAACTCGCTGATCGCAAAGCGCGCCGGGAGATAGCGACCGAGGTGGCGGCCATCCGCCGTTACGACGGTGCCGTAGTCGCGCTCGCGCCTCGTGAGGAGAGGTGGCCGACCGAGGTGACCGACAACCTGGGCGGCGCCCGCCTTGCTGCTGAGCACCTGATCGAGCTCGGCCACCGGCAGATCGCCTTCATCGCTGGACCCGAGTGGGTCCGCACGAGCATCGAACGGGAGACCGGGTACCGGCACGCGATGACCGCGGCCGGGCTGACGCCGATCGTCGAGCGCGGCGACTTCACGATGGGCAGCGGTGGCGCGGCGGTCGCGCGCCTGCTCGACAGCGGTCGCCCTGTGAGCGCGATCGCGGTCGCCAGCGACACGATGGCAGTCAGCGTCCTCGCCGAGCTCGCCCGCCGCGGCATACGCGTGCCGGTGCAGATGTCCGTGATCGGGTTCGGCGACATGCCGGGCTGGGAGTTCGCCCATCCAGCCCTGACCACCGTCCGCGTCAACCTGGCCGAGATCGGGGCTTCCGGCGTCCGGCGTGCACTCTCCCAGATCGAGGGCCAGGACCGGACACCGCGGGTCCGGGTGCACCCGGTGAGCATCGTCGTCCGCGAGTCCACCCAGCGCTTATTTGCCTAGCTCTTTGCAGGCCTCCAAGATCTTGAGGTAGCTGCCGCAGCGGCAGAGGTTGCCAGACAGCGCCTCTTTCAGCTCGGCCTCGCTGGGCGCGGGGTTCTCGGCGAGCAGCGCCCTTACGGTCAGGATGAAGCCCGGGCTGCAGTAGCCGCACTGGTAGGCGACATTCCGGTTGAAGGCCTGGGCCACGGGATCATCCGCCGTAACCCCTTCCATCGTGAGCACCTCCCGCCCCTGCGCCGCGGGCGCCAGGAGCAGGCAGCTCGAGAAAGGCTCTCCGTCGACCAGCACCGTGCACGCACCGCAGACGCCGATCTCGCAGCTGCTGCGGACGCTGCGCAGGCTGTGCCGGCGCAGCGCTTTGAGCAGCGAGTCGTCGGCCCGCGCGTCGAGTTCGGTGTCCGCGCCGTTGAGTCGCAGGGCTATCTTCATGGGCTGTCCACGTGCCTGCCCTCAGTCGCCTCGAGGACCGACTCCGGCGTCATCGGAAGGTCGCGAACCGGGTAACCGAGGCCGGCAACAGCGTTCCCGATCGCGGCCGGCACCACCGGCACCGCCATCTCGCCCAGTCCATGCGACTGCTCGCCGGACTCGATGAACTCGTACCGGAGGTCGGGCAGGTCGGCCAGGGACGGAATCTCGTAGTCGGAGAGGTTGGCGTTGACCAGCTGGCCGCCGTCCCAGACCAGGCTTTCGAAGAGCGCTGAGCCCAGACCGCAGATCATCGAGCCCTCCTGCTGGAGCTCGGCTCCGACCCGATCGATCACCCGCCCCGAGTACACGGTGCTGTGCACGCGGCGGACGTCGATGACGCCTGTTTCCGGGTCGACCGCCACCTCGGCCGCCGCCGCCGCCTGGTGCCACTCCGACGAAGCCACCCCCTGTCCGGTGTCCGGCTCCACGCCGCCCGAAGTCGCAAACCGGCCGACCCCTCGCGTCCCGGCCAGGCTCGCCAGGTCGAGACCGCGCTCCGGGGAACCGACCACCCAGACCCGGCCACCCTCGAAAACGAGGTCTTCCGGAGCGGCCTCGAGCTGGTCGGCGAGCTGCGCTCGGAGGTCGAGGGCGGCGGCGTGGATGGCATGGGCCATCATGTGCGTCGAGCGGGAGGAGGTCGTCCGGGTGTCATAGGGCACCACGTCGGTGTCGTTCTCACTGCTGACGACCGACTCCAGGTCGACGCCGAGGGCGTCCGCGGCCAGGCGACGCTGGGTCGGCCCCGGCCGCTGCCCGATGTCCGCCGTCGCCGACCGAACCACGATCCGCCCGGACGCATCGAGCTCCAGCCAGGCCTCCGTCCGGCTCGGCGTCTGCATCCCCTTCATCATCACGGCCAGCCCCTTACCGGCCCGGCCGGCGTCCCAGCCGACCGCGCTCGCAACCGATCGCAGGCACTCCTCGAAGTGGACGTCGTGCATGATCTCGCCGGTCGCGAAGGCGTCACCCTCGCGGAGCAGGTTGCGCAGACGGAGGTCGAGAGGATCGATGCCGAGACGGTCGGCGAGCATGTCCATCATCCGCTCCGACGCCCACGCCGCTTGGGTGGCGGCGTAGCCGCGGAAGGCGCCGGCCGGTGGACGGTTGGTGTAAACGCAGTAGGAATCGACGGCGACGTGCGGGATGCGATAGGGACCAACCGCGGCGTAGCCGCCCTTGGTGCAGACGCTCGGCCCGGCGTCGGCGTAAGCACCGGTGTCCCAGTAGGCCTCGACCCGCTTGGCGACCAAAGTCCCATCGCGCTTGGCGCCCAGCCGGATCCGGAATCGCACCGGGTGACGGTTGAGGGTCACGAACTCCTCAGCGCGGGTGAGCACTGCACGCACCGGGCGGCCGGCCTTGAGTGCGAGGGCGGCGACCACAGGCTCCAGCCGAAGGAAGGTCTTGGCTCCGAATGAGCCACCCATGGGCGGCACGACCACCCGGACCGCCTCTTCGGGCAGGTGGAAGAGGTCGGCCAGGTCGTGGCGGACGTTGAACGGCGTCTGGGTTCCCGTCACCACGACGAGCCGGCCGTCTTCCCAGTAGGCGAGCGTGGCGTGCGGCTCCATCGCCGCATGTGCCGCGCCGGCGACGAACAGCTCCTCCTCGATGATCTCGTCGGCCTCGTCAAAGCCCTCCTCTCCCCGCCCGCTGCGCAGCCGGTAGCGATGGCAGACGTTGCGGCCGATCGGGCGCAGGTCGCTCGGGAACTCGAGGCCCGGCTGAACAAGAGGGGCATCGGGCGCCATCGCCGCGACCGGGTCGAAGACGCCGGGCAGCTCTTCGTACTCGACCTCGATCCGCTCTAGCGCTTCCTCGGCCTCGCGCTCGGTGGGCGCGGCCGCCGCGGCGACGATGTCGCCGGCGTGGCGAACGATCTTGCCCGCGACCACCTCCTGGTCCTTCACGATGAAGCCGCAGCGCGGCGCGAGCGCAGCCACGTCGTCGCGGGTCAGGGCCACGACACCATCCGGAAGCTCCGGGACCTCGAGCCGGACGATCCGCGCGTGCGGATATGGCGAGCGCAGCACTCGCGCGTGCAGCATTCCGGGCCGAACCTGGTCCTGGGCGTACCGCACCTCTCCGCTCAGGCGAGGGTCGAGAATCACCGCACCACCTCTTCGAGCGCCCGGCGCACCATCACGCCCAGCACTCGCCGCCGGTAATCGGCCGACCCTCTTACGTCGCTCAGGGTCTCGACCCCTTCGCTGTAGGCGCGCGCGATCGCCACCGCCACCTGGGCGTCTAGTCGCCGGCCGCGAGCCAGCGCGCAGGCGTCGCGCAGAAGCCGCGGCCGGTCGGCGACCGCGCCGGCGACCACCTTGAGCTCGCGGCACGTCCCGTCCGGCTCGAGATCGGCGGTCACAGCGACGGAAACGCACGGCCGGTCCTCATGCGAGCGGCTGCGGAACTTCACGTACGTCGCGCGCGCGCGTGTGGGCGGGACGATTACATGGGTCAGCAGCTCGTCTTCCCGGAGCTCCGTCGAGTAGTGACCGGTTATGAAGTCCTCGACGGCGACCTCACGTGTGCCGTGCCGGCTGGCGAGGACGGCGCGCGCGCCGAGGGCGACGAACATCGCCGGCGGGTCGCTGGCGTAGTCGGCATCGCAGAGAACGCCGCCCACGGTGGCCTGGTTGCGCACCCGCGGGCTCGCCACCAGTGCAAAAGTGCGAGCCAGCGCCCCCCAACCAGTTCGAATGTCCTGCGCGCGCTCCACAGCGCGGTGCCGGACCATGGCGCCAATCCGCAGGTCGCCGCCATTCTCGATCCGGTCCAGACCGGGGACACGTCCGAGGTGGAGGAAGGCGTCGGGGCGAATGAGGCGCTGACCGACCAGGATGCCCGTGAAGGTGCCGCCGGCCACGACCGTGGCCCCCTCCCCCAGCTCCGATCGCAGCCGGAGGGCCTCCTCGAGACTCTCCGGCTCGTACCACTCAGGCTCGGGCACGGGCGACTATTTCATCGACCTCGGCAAGCGCTGCCGGGAGCAGTCTCGCGGCGATCTCGCGCCCCTGGTCATGGCGAATCCGATCGACAGCATGGCGCATCCGGTCCCGGGCATACGCCTCGTCAGCGGTGCCGTTGACGACCCAGCCGGCGACCACCGGCGCCATGGTTTCCAGGAAGCTCAGGGAGTCGGCGGCCTGCAGGATGTCGGCCTCCAAGAAACCGCCGGTTTCGTGGAAGAGGATCAGGCGGACCACTTCGCGCACGAACGGCTCCTCGGCGCCGTGGTCGCGCACGAAGTCGCCGACGATCCGGGCCGAGCGCTCGCTGTGGGCGATCGTGTAGAGAGGGTCGTCCCAGCCGCGGCCCGGCTCCCAGCGCGGGCTGCCCTCGGGGTAGGCGCGCTCCATGTCGTGGGTCAGGCCGGCCAGGCGGAGCGCCGGAGAGGCGTCGGGCGCCAGCTCGAGCACCCATTCCTCGGTCCGCTGCAGATGGGCGACGTGCGGCGAGAGCTCGGCAACCCAAGCGCGCGCGGCTTCGATCATGCCGTCACGGGGCGTGACTGGAGGAGGTAGAGCCGGCCCTCCTGAAAGGCCCATTCAACGTCCTGCGGCGCGCCGAAGCGCTCCTGCAGCCGGTTCCCCAGGACCGCCAGCTCGCGGAGCTCGGCATCGTCCAGCACCCGGCTCGCGCCCCGTTCCGGGTCGAGCGGCTGCTCGTGCGTTCCGCCCCCAACCAGGGGGAGGATGGCCACCATCTGGTTTGCCACCCGGGCCTGTTTGACCCTCCCGTCGCGCGCTACGACGTAGTGGTCGGGCGTGACCTGGCCGGATACCAGGGCCTCGCCGAGGCCCCAGACCGCCTCCACGATCATCTGGTCGCGGCGCTGGCGGACAGGGTCGACCGTGAACATGACCCCCGCCTTCTCCGGCTGCAGCTGCCGCTGGACGACGACCGCCATTCCGAGGTCGGCGAGCGAACCCTTGCGCGCTCGATAGAAGAGAGCGCGCTCGGTGAAGAAGGATGCCCAGCACTCGCGAACGCGCTCCAGGACCTCGTTCGCCCCCTGCACGTTCAGGTAGGTCTCCTGCTGGCCGGCGAAGCTGGCCACCTCCGAATCCTCGGCGCAGGCGCTGGAGCGCACGGCGACCGGCGTTCCCGCGCTGAAACGGGCCAGCGCGCGCGCGATCTCCTCGCCGAGCTGCTCCGGCGGCTCCAGGCCGAGAACAATCTCGCGGACCACGCAGGCAAGCTCCGCCTCCGGTCTCCCGGACTCGAGCAATGCCGCCACCTCGGAGCGCCGGCCGGCGCCTTCGAGCGCGGCCGACAAGGCGCCGGCCACGACGACGAAGCCCTCCGGCACCGGCAGCCCGGCCCGTGTCATGCGCGCCAGGCTGGAGCCCTTGCCGCCCGATACGGCGACCGGCTCGCAGCCCGGCTCCTCAAACCAGGTGAGAAGTCCCGCCTCTCAGTCCTCCACGATGGCAACGGCGCGCACCGGCGCGGCCGTCGTGTTAACCCACTTGATGGGCAGCACCGACAGCTTGAAGCCGTGGCTGCGGCCGACCTGGTCGAGGTTGCAGAGGTTCTCGAGGTGCCAGTACGGCTCCTCGTTCATGACGCGGTGCGCCTCCCAGAACTGCTTGCGTTCGAACATCGCCCAGACCGGGGGATCGAACGTGATGGCGTCGATACCCATCAGGCGTACACCCTGCCGGATCAGGTGCAGCGTGGCCTCACGCGTCATTCCGGGGTGGTCGGTTCGATAGCGCTCTTCCGTGTTGTAGGCGCCGGCGCCCGTGTGGAGGAGGACGATGTCGCGCTCCTTCACCCGGTAACCGATCTTGTCGAGCGCGTCGTCGACGTCCGCGGCCGTGATTCCGTAGCCCTTCGGCTTGTCTCTGAAGTCGAGGATCACGCCGTCCGAGAAGCAGTACTCGAGGGGGATCGTCTCTGGGCCGCCGGCGCTGGGCACGATGTGGCGGACGGCATCCATGTGGGTGCCGACGTGGTCGTTGGTCATCACCATGTAGCTCGCGGTCAGCGAGTCAGCTCCGTACTCAGCGGCGCCGATTCGCTGGGCGAACTCGGTCCAGCTCTCGTACATCACGAGGACCGGGGCCGGGACCCGCGGGAAGGTGAGCATGTCCATGTGGACGGGCATCGACAGATCGACGATCCGTGTCAATCGGGGTCTCCTTCTTTGAGCCAGCGCGCTGCCTCCATCAGGTGGTCGCGCATGGCGATGGCTGCGGCTTCGGAGTCGCGCCGGCGCAGCGGCTGCAGGATCTTGCGGTGCCGTTCGGCGAGCAGCACAAGGTCGACGTGGGCGGTTGCGGCGGTCAGGTAGGTGCGCGCAAACGGCTCCAGAAGAGCCCACTGGCGTTCCAGGATCAGGTTGCCCGCCGAGTGCACGATGAGCGCGTGGAAGCGCGCGTTGGCCATCGATTGGGCGTGGGCGTCTCCGCGGTGCGCCGCCTCGACCATGGCGCCGATAAGGGCGTCCAGCGCGTCCAGCTGGTGAGGCTCGATGCGGCGCGCGGCCTCGGCGGCGGCGAGCGACTCGAGCGCCGCCCGGACGGGGAAAGCGGCGATCAGCTCCTCCGGGCTGGGCAGGCGGACGCGCGCGCCCCGGAAGGCGAACGACTCGACGACACCGACGCTCTCGAGGTCGCGAAGCGCCTCTCGGACAGGCGCCTGGCTGACCCCTAGCTCGCGCGCGATCTTGGTCTCGACCAGGCGAGCCCCAGGCGGGTAGCGGCCCTCGACGATCCCCTGCATGATCATGTCCTTGACCTGCGTGCTCAGCGGGTCGCGGAGCAGC
>CAZHAC010000015.1:0-23938 GCA_964529765.1 uncultured Actinomycetes bacterium | reverse complement strand
CGCGCGTGACTTGGCCGCCACCGTCTTCCTGACCGGCGGCACCGGCTTCATCGGCGCCCACGTCCTCGAAGCCCTGCTTCAGGCGGGTTACGGGGTGCGAGCGCTGGTTCGCGATTCCAACCGGCTGCCCGCCCATCCCCGGCTAGAAGCCGTGGCCGGCGACCTGGAGAGGCCCGGCCACTTGTTGGAACTGGTCCGCGGGTGCCGGTACCTGGTTCATGTGGCAGCCGCCTACTCGTTTGCTCCTCGCGAGCGTGAGCGCGTCAACCGGGTCAACGTGCGCGGCACCGCGGGGCTTCTGGCGGTGGCGCGGATGGCGGGCGTGGAGAAAGGCGTGGTCACGTCGAGCTCGGCCACGGTCGGCCCGGCGCCGAGGAGGGGTAGGGCTGACGGGCTGTGCCCGGCTGCCCGAAGGGGGGTACTCCCCCCTCCGATTGAAGATCGTTCGGCGACCGAGCTCGACTGGGCGCCCCCGGCCGATCAGGCTTCGGCCTATCACCGTTCCAAGGTCGAGCAGGAGCGAGCCGCCCTGGCCGCCCGCCTCCCCACAGTGCTCGTCCTGCCCACCGCGCCCATCGGCCCGGGCGACTGGAAGCCGACGCCGACTGGCCGCATTGTCGTCGACTTCCTCCGCGGCCGTATCTTCGCGACTCTCGACGGTGGTATGAACCTGGTCGACGTCCGCGACGTCGCTCGCGCCCACGTCCTCGCCCTCGAGCGTGGCCGGCCGCGGGTCCGCTATCTGGTCGGCGGCCGCAACTTAAGCCTCGACGGCGTCTGGAAGCTGCTCGCCGGCGTGAGCGGGAGGCGCGCCCCCCGGGCCCGGCTCCCCTACACCGTCGGGGCCGCTCTGGGCTGGGCCGACGAGCTTCGCTGCCGCGCTACCGGCGGAGTGCCGGTGGTCCCACTCGAGGGCGTGCGGATGGCGAGGGAGCGCATGCACGTCGACTCCACCCGCTCGCGCGCTGAGTTGGGATTGGAGCTGTCCCCGGTCGAGCGAGCGGCCGCGGACGCGGTCGCCTGGTATCGCAGCCACGGCTACGTTTGAACGTCCGCTCGTAGTGGCCCCGACCGCGCTCGAGGCATGGGCCGCGCATCGGCGCGCCCCCCACCTCACGGTTCTGCGCTGCGGCGCCGGACTGCGGAGGCGGCCCAAAGCCGGTCCATTGGTGATCTGCGGGCTGGCCGGCGGGCTGGCCCCGGACCTCCCGACAGGATTTCTCATGATCCCCGACGCGATCGGCTTGCCCGACGGCCGCCGTTTGGCCTGCGACCGCAGGCTGGTCGACCGGCTGCGGACCGGCGCCGCCCGCGTTGGTCTGCCGTTCCACGACGGGCCGATCGTGAGCCTCCCCTGGCTCGTGACCGGCGAGGAGCGTGAACGCTGGCGCGGCGCGGGCTACCTGGCAGCGGACATGGAGTCCGGGCCGATTCTCACGGAGGGAATGCCGGCGGCGTGCCTCAGGGTGGTCCTCGACACGCCCGCGCGCGAGTTGTCTTCCCTCTGGCTGAGGCCCTGGACGGCGGTCACGCGACCCTCCCTGTGGCCCCAACTCCTCTGGCTGTCGGCACGTGCTCCGGCGCTCGCCCTGCGCGCCGCGGCAGTGACCGCGGCCGCTTTCCCAGCGATGCAGGCGGCCAGTTGGAGCCAGGAGACGCGTGCCGGATGACAATGCCAGTAAGCGAGGCACTGATGCCCACGCAAGCTGAACAGGAACTCGCACTTCGCGCGGCCGAGTTGCGGCGCCTCTTCCGGGAGGCGCAGCTGCGCATAACCAGGGCCCTGGCCAGGCAGGGCTTCACGGTGCTCGAGTACCACCTCCTGCTGAGCGCCGGCGCCTCCGGTGTCGAAGGCCTGACCGAAACCAGCCTGGGGGTGGAGATCGCCTGTGGGAAGGGCCGCGTCTCCCAGCTGGTGCGGTCGCTCTCCAAGCTCGGTTACCTGGAAACCAGGCGCGGAATGGATCGGAGGGAGGTGCAGGTCGTCCTCACCGCCGCTGGCTGGCAGGCGCTGACGCAGGCGATGGACGCGATCCGGGACGAGCTCCTCGACTTCGCGGCCAGCGTGGATCCGGCTCACATGCACGAACTCCTGCGGTTTGCCCTCGCCCGCTACCTGAACGCCACGCTCCCTTTGTAGGAGCCTGAGTCAGTTCTCGATCGGGCCGACGAGGCGCTGTCCGGGGCGGCGGTCGAAGAGGATGCGCCCGACCACAGCCTCCACCCCATCGCCATGACGAAGGTCGTCCACGACCCCGTCCAGCCGCTTGAGGATGATCAGCGCGACGACGGCCGCAACCGCCCAGGGCGCGAGCGCGAAGCCGCGAATGGCGACCGCCGCCACCAGGTAGCAGAGCAGCCCGAGCAGCACCCCGGCCCCCATCTGGTCGGCCACCCGGCCCAGCGCGTACGACGCCAGAAGCACGACGAAGCCTTTGGGCGAGAGGAAGGCCAGGGCGCCCGTCGCCGTGCCCACCGCGCGGCCGCCTCGCAGTCGCAAGAAGGGCGACCAACCGTAACCCGCGACCGCTCCAACCGCGGCCACCCCGGCCGCCGTCGGGCCGGCGATCAGGTCGGCGACCGTGACCGGGAGCAGGCCCTGCAGGAAGGAGATGACGCCGACGATCGCGGCCGGCTGGATGCCCAGGTTGCGGTAGACGTTGGAGGCTCCGATGTTCCCGGTCCCGAAGCGCCGGATGTCGATGCCGGCCGCCCGGCCGACGATCACACCTGCCGGAATCGAGCCCACCAGGAAGGCGCCGGCGAAGATGATCACAAGCGCCGGCTGACCGTTCATTGCGTCCGCTGCTCGTAGTAAGCGACGCCGACGACTCCAGGTCCAGTGTGGACGCCCATCGCGGGCGTGAACCCCGAAACGTCAACGTCGAGACCCGGACGGGCCGCCCGCAGGTCGCTCGCCAACCGCTGAGCGTCTGACTCGGCGTCAGCGTGAAAAACAACCGGGCGGTATCGCACGGCCCCGTTGCCGTCGATGCTGGCCAGCGCCTGGTCGACCAGCACCCGATGCGCCCGATCAGGTCCGCGGACCAGCTGCTGCAGCGAGCCGCGCCCGTCTGCGTAGCGGACCACGGTGATCACGCGCAGCACCGAGCCGCCCCAGGAAGCGACCTGCGGCACCCGTCCGCTGCGGGCGAGGTACTCGAGCGTCGGTAGGCTGGCGATGATCGAGGTCTGCTCACGCTGCCGCTCGAGCCAGCTCGTGAGCTCGCTCAGGCTCCGCCCGCCGGCCGCCAGCCGCGCCGCATCGAGCGCCAGAAGCCGCAAGCCCGGTCCGGCCGTGTGCGCATCGACCACCGCGATGCCGCGCTCCGGCCGGTCGGCCGCCGCCATCTCCTGGGCGAGGAGCGCGCACCGGTGGGCGGCGCTGATCCCCGCCGGCGGGGTGAGGCAGAGGATGTCCCCCTCCACGCTCCGGAAGGCTTCCAGGTAGCTTCCCGGCGACGGCGCCGACGAGGACGGGCGCTCACCGTTTCTGAGCACTCCATAGAAGTCGGACTGCGTCAAATCGAGCAGATCGCGGTACTGCTGGCCGTGCATCGTGATGACCAGCGGCACGACGGTCATGCCGAGCGCGTCACCCTCGCTCGGCGTGAGGCATACGCTGCTGTCCACGACCACACGCACGCTGGGGCCGGCGGATGTCTCCAGCTGGTTCCCAGCGGCCTCAGCCGCGCGTTCCATCACGCCGCTTCGCGCTGGTTTTCTTCTTCGACCAGGCGCAAGACCTCGCTGCGCATCTGCCAGATGCCTCCGAGGTCGAACCGGCGCCTTACCACCTCCCAGGCAGCCAGGCCCAACACGGTTGGAGTTCCGGTGGTGACGACCCTCTGAATTAGGGCGGCGGCCCCCGCGGCGCCGGGAGGAACTCCCAGCACGATGAGCAGCGCCGCCACGCCCGCCTCGTTCGCCCCTGCTCCGCCAGGAATCAGGCTGATCGCGCCCCCGATATTGGCCAGGGTGAGCACGAAGGCGGCCCCCCACCAGCTGATGGCGCCCGGCTGCAGCCCCTGGACGATCAGCCAGAAGGCGGTGATCCCGCAGACCGCGCGCCCTGCATCGAGGACCGACCAGTGCAGAGTGTCGCGGCGGTGGAGGAGGTGCACGGTCTCGTTGTGCAGGTGCTCGATCTGGACGACGAACCGGCGCAGCAGCGGGGTCCTGACCACCAGGCTGTGCACCAGGCAGAAGACCGGAGGGACGACCAGGATCGAGAAGATGAGTGCGATGACGGCAATGCCGGCCACAAGCGCGGCGACCCCATGCTGGAACTCGAGGACGCCGGGGACGGCGGCGATCATCAGGATGAAGGTGTAGATGAGCTCCTGGACGGTCACGGTCGCGGCCACGCTTCCGAACTCGGCCTCGCCAATCTCGCTCGCCAGCACCGCGCGCGTCAGGTCGCCGAGCGGGAGGAGCGCGGTGATCGCCTGTCCGGCCAGGTTGATGAGGCCGCTGTCGACCGCGCTCAGCCGAACCCCGATCTCCCGCAGCAGCAGGTGCCAACGCACGCCCTGGAGCATGTAGAAGACGACGGTCAGCGCCAGGATCGGCATCAGCAGCTTGACCTCGAACCGGCTCAGCGCCAGAGCTAGCTGCTGGGGGCCGATGCCCAGGATCAGCCCGAGGATCAGCGCCAGCGCGACTGTCGGCCCGATCAGGCGCCGCAGTTCGCGCCGAAGCGCGGAGGCCAGCGTGCCCCGCTCGTGCATCGGGGCATCTGACGGTGTCGAGGCGAATCGCCTGGTCCTCGGCTCGGGCCGGCCGTCCGAGACGTCCGTCTCGGCGTCCAACAGACTCCTCCTCGACCTAGTCTACAGAGGATCGGCCGCGGCCCCGGCCGCCGGCCAGGCTACCCTGGGGCGACGTTGCGAATGGCCAGCCAGGCTCCGCGGCAGCCGGCGTTGAGGCGGACTCAAATCGTTATGGGAATGCCCGTGACGATCGACGTCCGCGACGGCTCCGCAGACGCGCTCACAGCAATCGAGGAGGCCTTCTCCGAACTCCGGCGCGCCGACGAACTGTTCAGCCCCTTCCTCCCAGACAGTGCCGTGTCCCGAATCAATCGCGGCGAACTGGATCCCGACGAAGCCGAGCCCGCTGTCCGCCAGGTTCTCGATCTGTGCCGCCTGTACGAGGTCAGCACCGGCGGCTACTTCAGCCCGCGGGCGCGGGGTGAGCTAGATCCCAGCGGGCTGGTCAAGGGCTGGGCGCTCGAGCGCGCGGCAGATGTCCTCGAGCGGCACGGGTTGGGCAACTACCTCGTGGACGGGGCTGGCGACGTCTGGGCGCGCGGCAGCGCGGGCGACGGCGCCGGTTGGCGGGTGGGCATCCGCCACCCGCAGGAGAAGGACCGCGTGGTCCGGGTGCTGGAGATCAGCGATATCGCGGTCGCTACGTCAGGCATCTACGAAAAGGGGCCGCATATCGTCGATCCCCACACCGGAAGCCCCGAGACGGGGATGCTCAGCTTTACGGTCGTCGGCCGTGACATCCTCGACGCCGACGTCTTCGCCACAGCCGCCTTCGCAATGGGGCTGGAGCGCGGACTCGGGTTCGTCAACTCGATTGACGGATACGAAGGGTTCGCGATCGGCCGCGACCTGCGCGGGACCTGGACGCCGGGGTTCGAGGCCTACTGCGTCTGACCGAAGGTCCTCCGCGAAGCCGCCTCCTCGCGGCTCACGCTGATGGCTGGAAGCACCACCTGGACCCGCAGCCCGGGATTTGCATCCAGCAGCCGCACCGTCCCACCATGGGCCTCGGCGATCTGCTTGACGATCGCGAGGCCGAGGCCGGCACCGCTGGTCGTGCGGCTTGAACCGCCCCGGTGGAACCGCTCGAATACGGCCTCACGCTGTCCTTCCGGAATACCCGGCCCGTCATCCCGCACCTCCAGCAGCACTTCGCGACCACGGCGTGCCGCGCTGACCTCGATCCGGGTTTTAGGCGGGGTGTGCTGGATCGCGTTGTCAAGCAGGGCAAGCAGGAGCTGGCGGACCCGGTCGGGGTCGATGTCGACGCGTCCGGTCACTGCAGTCGTGGTCTGCACTGAACGCCCGTCATGGAGCGATGTCCGTGTGACATCCGCGACGGCGCCGCGGACCAGTTCGTCGAGCTCGACGTCCTCGATTTTGAGCAGCTGCTGACCGGCGTCGGCGCGCTCCAGTGTGAGCAGATCGTCGACCAGACGGCGCATTCGCCGGACCTCCCGCTCGGCGCCGACCAATACGTCGCTGACCGCCCCCACCTTCTGTTCCGGCCGCCGGCGGAGCACCTGCAGTGACGCGTCGATTACCGAAAGCGGGGTTCGCAGCTCGTGCGATGCGTCGGCTACGAAGGCGCGCTCGCGAGCTAGCGCGGCTTCCACCGGACCGACCCAACGACCGGCCAGCAGCCACGCCGCC
The DNA here is from genome assembly GCA_964529765.1 of uncultured Actinomycetes bacterium. Classification (GTDB taxonomy): domain Bacteria; phylum Chloroflexota; class Dormibacteria; order Dormibacterales; family Dormibacteraceae; genus CAZHAC01. Next base: position 17,513 of record CAZHAC010000015.1, on the reverse strand, counting down.
AGCACGGCAACGAGCAGCGCACCTCCCCCGGCGACCGCAACCACGATCGGCAGCTGGCTCTCGACGGTGGTCAGAACCGTGAGCTGGCGCACGGTCTGGAGGACGACCGGCTGCCCGCCGTGGTCGACCAGGCGCGAGTCGACGAGGATGCGGCCGCCCGTGTTGTCGTCGAGCACCTGGATCGACGGCCGCCCGTGGGCCGCGGCGACGGCGGCCGGGCGGAGGGCGTCGGTGTTCAACTGGGGCGGCGCCGCGAGAACGTTGACGCCGGCGTCCCAGAGCACGTAGGCGGTGCCGGCCGAGTAGCCCAGGGCGTCGTCCGGGAGCCCGACTCGTGCGCGCTCGTTGATCTGGTGAGCCATGACCGCCGCCTGCGCCCTCACCGTCTGGGTCTCCTGGCTGGTGACCAGCGCCGTCGTGAACAGAAGAACCCCCGCGGCAAGAACAAGAAGCACGAGCAGCATCGCCGCCGCGGTCATCAGGGTCATCCGGATGCGGAGCGAGCGAAGAGTCACGGCTGGAGTACGTACCCGACGGAACGGACCGTGCGAATCAGAGATCGCGGACGGCCGTGATCGATCTTCCGGCGCAGATAGTGGACATAGATGTCGACGACGTTGGAGCTCGGCTCGGCGTCGTAGCCCCAAACGTGGTCGAGGAGCTTGCCACGCGTTAGGACCTGGCCGGGATGCCTCATCAGCATTTCCAGCAGCCTGAACTCCTGATCGCTCAGCTCGACTTGTTGGCCGGCGCGGTGCACTGACCGGGATCTGGGATCGAGTTCCAGATCGGCGACGCGAAGCTGGTCCGGCTCCCGCTGGCGCCGCAACTGGGCGCGCATTCGGGCCAGGAGCTCGTCGAACGCGAACGGCTTGATCAGGTAGTCGTCGGCGCCGGCATCGAGGCCCGAGACCCGGTCGGGAACGGAGTCCCGAGCCGTGAGTACGATGACCGGCATCCGGCGTCCTTGCATCCGGAGCCGCCGGCAGACCTCGAGTCCATCCACTCGCGGCAGGCTCAGGTCGAGCAGCACGAGGTCCGGATTCTGCAGCCCGGCTTCGATAAGCGCGGTAGCGCCGTCGCCCGCGACGGTTACGCGGTAGCCCTCCTCATCGAGGACGTTCTCCACCAGCCGAGCCAGCGCCGGCTCGTCCTCGACCAGGAGGACCCGCGTTGCGTTTGACAACGCGCCCCATTATCGGCCGCGCTCTCCAATCGAACTCCAATCTCCCGTCGCTACCGTTGGGCGCACACCCCCTCCATGTCCGAAGCGTTCAACCTCGATCGAAGCACTCGACGCACCCGGCCGGCCGCCAACCAGGCAAGTGTTTGGATCGCCATCTTCGCCACCGGTGGTGCGCTGCTGTTCCTCTTCTGGGCGCTGGCCACAGGGTCGCAGCCGGTACGCAGCGCGGCCGACTTCTTCAATGAGCTGGGGAGGCTGACCGGCCTCGCCGGCACCTATCTGGTGCTCTGGCAGCTAGTGCTGATGTCGCGCATTCCGTGGCTCGAGGACGCGCTCGGCATGGAGCGCGGACTCCGTATCCACCGCCTCAATGCGTACGCCTCGCTCGGGCTAATCGGTTTACACGCGGTCCTCCAGACCGTGGGCTACATGCTGGGCGATGGGCTCGGCGTTTTCGGGCAGCTGACCGACTTCATCAACCACTACGAGGGCGCGCTGATGGCGATCGTCGCCCTTCTCCTGATGATTGCGGTGGTCGCCGTCTCAATCGGGCTCCCGCGCCGCCGGCTGAGCTACGAGACCTGGTACTTCATCCACCTCTACGCATACCTGGCGGTGGCTCTCGCCTTTCTTCACGAAGTCGCGCTCGGCGCCGACTTCGTGAACAACCCGCTGTTCACGGCCTACTGGGTGCTCCTGTACGTCGCGGTCGCATGCGCACTGCTCGGCTTCCGCGTCGCACTGCCGCTCGGGCGCTGGTGGAATCACCGCTTCTACGTCCTGGATACGGAGCGGGAGGCTGCGCGCGTGACCTCCGTGTACGTCGGCGGTTACGGCCTCGAGCGCATCCCGTTCAAGGCTGGCCAGTTCATGATCTGGCGGTTCCTCGACGGCAGCCGCTGGTCGCAGGCGCATCCCTTCTCGCTCTCAGCGCTTCCCAACGGCGAGTATTTGCGCATGACCGTCCGCGCCGTCGGCGACTTCTCACACGCAATCGCCACGCTTCGGCCCGGTACTCCCGTGCTCATCGAGGGGCCATTTGGACGGTTCACGATTGACACCTGCCGCGGCGATAGAGTCTTGTTGCTCGCCGCCGGCATTGGGATCACACCGATCCGGCCCCTGGCCGAACAGATGGCCCGCACGGGCATGGATGTCTGCCTCGTCTATCGCGTGGCGTCGAGGCGGGACATCGCATTTCGGGACGAGCTCGACGAGCTCGGCGCCGAGCTGGGGGTTCGGATCGAATACCTGGTCGCCGAAGAAGGACGCCGGCGAGAACCGTCCAACGAATGGCTGAAGCCGCATCGCCTGCACCGGATGATCCCCGACGCCCGTGAAAGAGATGCCTTCGTCTGCGGTCCGCCACAGATGATTCAGGACGCGATTCGCTCGCTCGAAGCGGTCGGCGTCGCGTCCGATCGCATCCACACCGAGGTCTTCAGGTTCTGACATGAAGCGCGGGTTCTGACATGAAGCGTGCCCTTTTTGCCGTCGCGGGCACGGTCGCGGGTGTCGCGTGGCTTATCAGCTACCGGGTCACGCCGGCCCAGGTGGCAGCCGTCACACCCTCCGCAACGCCCTCCTCCGACGCGGCGGCCACGCCCACACCTACGGTGTCTGCTCCCGTAACCGCTGCGCCTTCTCCGACTCCGCATCCGGGTGACGGCAGCTACACCGGTGCCGTCGAGCCGAATTTCTACGGCAACGTTCAGGTCAAGGTGACCATCAAGGGCGGCCGCATCACCGACGTTCAGGCGATCCAGCTTCCGAACGACCGCGCTCGATCCGCCTATATCAGCCAGGTCGCCGGACCGATGCTGAAGAGTGAGGTGCTCCAGGCCCAGAGCGCACAGATCGACGTCATCAGCGGGGCCACGTACACGAGCGAGGGCTACGCACAGTCGGTCGAGACCGCCCTCGGCAAAGCCCATTTCCCGGGCTGAGCGGGCGCCTTCGACGAGCCCAAGCCAAATCCCTAAGCGGTGCGCGACTCCAGCGCCTGAATCGCGCCGGGCTTGATGGGCAGGCTCAAGGTGAACCGGCTGCCCTCCTTCCGGCGCGACTCAACGATGATGTCGCCGCCGTGCCGGCGGGCGATCTCCCGCGACAAGTACAGTCCGAGGCCCGTCCCTCCGATGTTCGCCAGCTCAGAGCTGTGGAGCCGGCTGAAGCGCGTGAACAGCTTCGGGATGTCGTCGAGCTCAATCCCGACCCCCTGGTCGCTGACCGACACGAACACCCGCTTCTTGGAAGTCGTCAGCTTGATCTCGATCAGGCCGCCGTACGGCGAGTACTTGGCGGCGTTGTCGAGAAGGTTGCCCACGATCGCGGCCAGCCGGTCCCGATCGCCTTTGATGGCGGGTATGTCGGGGGCGATGTCCAGACGCAGCGTATGGGTCGCGTCGAGAAGGGGCTTGATCTGTTCTACCTCCTGGCGAACGATCCCCACCAGGTCGACATCAGTCACGGCGATGCTCAGGCGACCGTAGTCAAGGCGGGCCGTTTCCAACATCTTCTGGACAAGCGATTCGATCTGGCCGAGCTTGGCGGCCACGATGCCGGCACGATGCGCGAAATCCTGAGGGCTGATCGACCCGTCGAGGAGAAGCGAGACATACCCGCGGGCGACCGCCAGGGGACCTCGCAGCTCGTGCGACGCCAGGTTGAGGAACTCGGTCTTGGCTCTTTCGAGCTCGGCCAGTCGGGCCGCGTGGGCGCGCAGCCTCTCTGCCTCATTTCGCTCGCGGTCGAGCCGCTCCAGTTCCGCCTCTCGCCGCGCACTCAGGTCGCGGGTCACCTTGCCGAAGCCGCGAAGCGTGCCTGTGTGGTCGCGCAGTGCGGTTATGACGACGTTGGCCCAGAAGCGCGTCCCGTCCTTGCGTACGCGCCAGCCCTCGTCCTCAAAGCGGCCGCTGTCGGCGGCCACGACGAGCTCCCACTCGGGCTTTCCGGCGCGGACGTCCTCCTCGGGATAGAAGATCGAGAAGTGCTGCCCGATGATCTCGTCACGGGAGTACCCCTTGATCCGGGCTGCGCCTTTGTTCCAGCTTGTGATGTGGCCGGACGGATTCAGCATGAACAGCGCGTAGTCGGCCACGTTCTCAACCAGGAGGCTGAGCATGTCCTCGCTGCCGCCGACCGCGCTCCGCACCGTGGGCTCGACTGCCCTGCTGCTCTCGATTTGAAGGAAGGTCTGCGCCTCCCCGCGACCTTTCGTGATATCAAGAGCATAACATCTCCTTACAGCCGAGGGCCACGTGCGGAGGCCGGTTGCGATCGCCGACTATCCAGCTGCGCTCGCCTTTGGCATCGTCTTCCAGTACTTCGCCATCGCCCCGGTGCGCAACCTGCCCTTACGAAAGGGCCTCGTCGAGGCGGCCAAGGCCGACTTCCTGGCGATCACCGCCTTCGAGATCGGGCTCTTCGGGTGGATGGCGCTGATGTTCTTCGTGTTCTTCACCAGCCCCCGCCTGGCCACGAACAACCCCGTCTTCTGGTTCTTCATCCAGATCGGCATGATCTGCGGGTTCGTCACCTCCTGGCCGGTCAACGTCTGGCTGATCCGCGCCGGCATCAAGGAAGCGATGTGACCGCGACGACCCAAGCTGGTGGTGGGCCCGGCTGGCTTCGAACCAGCGACCAGCCGATTATGAGTCGGCCGCTCTGACCAGGCTGAGCTACGGGCCCGCGAACGAGGATTGCCCTGCCGAGAGCCAGTCTATCCGCCGAAGCAGTCCCTTGACGGCGCGCCCTGGCGGGCACATATTGCGCTCGGGGGGTATTTGCCGAAACGCGCCGCCGGCCGCGCTCAGGGGATTCTGGCACCAGCCATGTCCGACCAGTCGCGGCTGGAGTTCCTTCTCGAGCTGAGCCACGAGCTCCGGACGCCGGCCGGCATCATCGACGGCTACTTGTCCCTCGCGCGCCAGGGCGAGCTGCGGATCGAGGACGCCATGGACGTAGCGGCGGTCAAGGCCAAGGAGCTGTGCTTGCTGCTGGACGAGTTGCTCGACGGCGCGGAGCAACAGCTCGGCCACGCCGAAGGCGCGCTGCCCTCAGGGCGCGGAACCAAGCAGCCGCGCCGACCGCGGCTGCGGCGGGCCGTTGGGCAGGTTCGGGCGAGCGTCGGCGCGGATGGCGAACGCCGCGACCACCTGACTCGCGCCGCGCGTGATTCGCTCGCCCTGGCCGTTGGCCTCCATCCCCGCGACCTGGGTGCCCTGACATTGGCCACCGTGCTCAGGCTGACTGGAGAGCTCGAGCGGCGAGAGGCCGGGCGGCGAATCGCCGAAGACGTCCGCAGCCAGGACGCCAGCTAGCTAAAGGGCTGCGCTCGGCCCCACGCGAGACCGAACGCAGCGTCGGGGCGGTGTTTTCTCTGAAGCTACCGGCTGGTGACCAAGAAACCCTGATGTGCACTGTCGATCGCGGCTCTACACGCCGTAAATGGGCGCGTTGCGCAGATCCCGCTTTCGATGTCCTCGAAGTCACTGGGTCAGGGACTCGGGAGCAGGACGGTTCGCCCATGTACCGACCCGACGGGCGACCCTAACCTCACCCCCGACGCTCTTCTTAAGCGGAGGGGGGAGGGCCCCCTCCGGGCAGCCGGGCAAATCCCGTCAGCCCTACCCCTCCCGAAGAGCAAGTTTCACATGAGTTCCAGTAATCGCAAGGGGCGGCCCAACCGATCTGCGGGGGCAACGGGATGAGCGTGAACCGCGCGATTTCAGGCCCGATCCTGGTCATGGACCCAGACGACGCGAACGTCCGCATGATCTCGGCGTTGTTCAACAACGCCGGTCACGACGTTCTGGTGATCCGGACCGCGCTCGAGATGTTGACCATCGCGCTCACCGCCGGCAGCAGCGCCATCCTGATGGAAGTGGATTGCCGCGACGGTATCGGCTTCGACATCTGCGCCCGGCTCCGGGCTCGCGGCTATCGGGGACCGGTGATCTTCGTCAGCGGCCGCCACGAGGTCGGCGACAAAGTCCGGGCATTCGAAAGCGGGGCCGACGACTACCTGGTCAAGCCTTTCGACGGGCGCGAACTGCGCGCGCGCGTGGAGGCAGTCTGCCGGCGTTTTCGAGACGCCCAGCAGCTGGCGCTCGGCCGCGACCTGCGCGTCGGGAACGCGACCCTCTCGCCCGGGACCGGGACCTTCCGCATTGACGGCCGGCAGCGTGCCTACCTTTCGCCGACGGAGGTGCGCGTGCTCGAGTGTCTGATGCAGGACAGCGGGGTGACGGTCAGCCGTGAAGCCCTGCTCGAGCGCGCCTGGCCGCACGCCTTCGTCGGCGACACCAGCCGGGTCGACGTGGTCGTGGCGCGGCTCCGCAAGAAGATCGAGCGCGACTCCTCCGCACCCGAGTACCTGCACACCGTCCGCGGCTTCGGCTACGCCTTCCGCCCGGCCTTGCATCCAGCCTTGCATCCCCATTTGGCCCAAAAGCCGGCAGCCCTGCACGCGGCCGAGCCGGCATCTCTCGCCGGCGCCTGAGCACGATGCCGTTGCCCGAGCAGGCCACGAACGGCGCCGGAACCGCGACGGCGACGGCCGGCCCGGAGAACCACGCACTTGAGCTTCCGCGGCGCGCCTCGCGGGTCGAGTTGGTCGGGCCGATGCAGGGGGTGGCCTATGCCGACCGCAAGTGGCTGATCTGCCTGGATGGGGCTCAGTACGTGCAGGCGACCGAGCTCCTGTACCACCTGCTGCTCCACGCCGACGGCCAGACGCCGGTCGATGCGATCGCGGCCCAAGTGACCGCGGATACCGGCCGGCCCGTCTCCGGCGACGAGATCCGGTGGCTGATCGTGAACAAGCTGGCCGGATCGGGCCTCATCGAACCGGCATCCAACGGCGATCACCAGACGGGCCGGCGCCCGGCAGAACGGCCGCACCACAGGCCCGGTCCGGCGATTAAGCACCGTATCTCTCTCATCGCCCGCGGGGCTCTGACGCCCGTCACCAGTGTTGTGCGGCGCCTTTACGCGCAACCGCTGCTGGTGTTGATCGTCCTCGCGGGAGCTGTGATCAACTGGTGGACCTTCAACTTGAGCGACCTCAGAACCAGCCTGGTGACGCTCTTCTTCACGCTGGTAGCCGGGCTTATGTACGTACAGGTCAGGAGGTCCTGGGCCGGTCGTCGCCGTCGCCGGAATCCGCGCCGACCTGCGCCTCAGCCCTCGTCACCGCCGGTCGCGGCCGCCTCAGCGCAGGTCCCGACGCCGCTGGACGGCCTCGGCCGGCCGGTACCCGTTCGTGATGGAGCTGCCGTCCAGCTCGCTCTCCAGCGCGTCCAGGAGAGCCGCAACGCCGTCGCCCGGGAGCTCGCCGAGGAGCTCAGCCGAGCCTACGGCCGGCGGATCCAGCAGATGGCGGAGGAGATCACTCGGATGGGCGCGTGGACGGATTCGGTTGAACAGGAGCGGGAGCGGCTGCGCGTCCAGGTGCGAACGCTAGAGGCCGCGGTCTCCGAGCTCAGCACGGACATGAAGCGCATCGCCCATGAGCTGGAGTCAGCGGCCGCGGCTGCCGCTCGCAGCCTGGACACCGCCCGCGACCGCAGCGAGCCGCCGGCTCGGGCCGCCCGGTGAACAGTCCTCGTCCCTCTGCTTCTAAGGCGTAGTCCGGGCGGCGGGCGAAGCTGCAGGCTCCCGCTTGGTGTCCGGGATCAGCGCGTCGCTCAGGGAGGCATGGAGTCGGGCGAGAGCCTCATCCGTGACGCGCGTCTCTTCCAGCCATCGGATGAGCGCGTCGCTGACCTGCCGCCAAACCGCCACCTGGCGACGCATCGCGCGAGTCCAGTAGCTCTTGCTCAGTGCGGCGGCGACCAGGCCGCCGCCGATCGCGCAGCAGACGGCGCCCGTACCGAGCTCCACCGCTCCGATCCAGCCGGGCCGGCCCAGTCCGCCCAGGGTCATCAGCCCAAGCGCCAGATTGCACGCCGCCAGCAGCGGCAGCAGGATCCTGTAAAAGATCAGTTCTTCCATTCTTCCATGCCGGCCGATCTGGAACCGAAGGCTCCCATTTCGACCCTCGAATTCCAATGGGCAATCTGTCCCGGCATGCACTCCCCACCAGTGGGCCGTTGTCCTCGTGCAGATCAGGACAAGCGGACCATTGAGTCACTGGAGTCGGTTCCTTACGGTTTAGCGGGTTGGCGGGCGGGTCCCGCCACGTGGGGACGTGTCTCATGAACGGGTTGGGGTGAATAGGTGGTTAGAACGCCGTACGTCGACGATGAGAGCGGTCCGGCTGAAGCCGTACGGCGGCACCTCGCGCGAGAGCTTCATGACAGCGTGGTGCAGACGCTCCAGCTGATGCTTGTCGAGATGGAGCAGTTCAAGCACGAGCAGTTCGATCCACGGACCGTCATCAATGAGGTCAGCGGTTACCAGGCCTACACCCGGGACGTCCTCAACGAATTGCGCCAGATGCTCTACGAGCTGCGCGACGAGTCGGTCATCGAAACCGGCTTCGCGGAGGCCATGCGATCTCTGGTCGCGTCCTTCCAGGAGCGGACCGGTATCCGCACGCGGATATCGATCTCCAAGGCCTGGCCCTCAGACGTTCGCCGAGTGGCGGCCACCCACATTCGGCGTATCGTCGAAGAAGGACTGAACAACGTTCGCCGGCACAGCGGTGCCCGCTACTGCCGGATCTCGCTGCGCGACGAGGATGGCCAGAAGCTGCTGATCCACATCCGCGACAACGGAGTCGGATTTACGTCGTACGGCGACCGCGACGGGACAGGATTTGGACTCTCCGGCATGCGGGAACGAGTTCTTCTCCTGGGAGGACAGCTGTCCGTACTGCCGGCTATTGGTGGAGGCACCGTTCTCACGGCGGTGATCCCGAGGGAGAGTGTTACATAACGATGGTTGCCGCAGGTGCCGCCCGCATTCTGATCGTCGACGACCAAAGTCTATTTCGATCTGGGCTCGCGCATCTGCTGTCCGCCGACCCCCGGGTGACAATCCTTGGCGAGGCGGCGGATGGCGAGGAAGCGATTGCCAAGGCGGCCAAATTGAAGCCTGACGTGATCCTCATGGATCTCAAGATGCCCAACGTGGATGGCATCGAAGCCACGCGCAGGATCCTCAAGGAACAGCCCGAGACGCACGTTCTCATCCTGACCACGTTCGATGCTGACGTTCACGTGCTGGAGGCGCTGAGAGTCGGGGCGAGCGGCTACGTTCTCAAAGACTCGAACGCGGAGTCGATCGTGGCCAGCATTCTCGCTGTGCTCTCCGGCGAGCGCGTGATGGCGAGCGCTGTCGCCAACCGCGTCGTCGACATGCTCACGGGCGCCTCGACGCCAAAGGAGTTCTACGACGGCCTGACTCCGCGTGAGATCGAGATCCTGCGCCTGCTCGCCGGCGGCGCGGCCAACAAGGAGATCGCGTACAAGCTGAAAATCTCCGAAAAGACGGTGCGCAACCACATCTCGAAGATGTACGAGAAGCTGCAGATCTATGACCGCGCTCACGCGGTCCTTTACGCGGTCAGGAAGGGTCTGATCGAGGTCTGAAACGGTGTCGCTGGACACCAGTTAGGGAGTGAGAACGGCGCCGTACAGGCGCCGTTTTTTTGTTTGCTGTCGAGCTCAAGGACAAAGGGGACTCGGAGGCGGGATTTTCCTATTAATAAAGGGAAAAACCGCCACATCATTCGACCGATGGAGTCGCCGGCTCCTGGTCAGGCGGCCACCGAACGAACCAGCGGTTGGCCGCTGGAGCTGACCAGCGCAGATCTCGAATCGTGGCCGGTCCATCACGACGCGCTCGCGCTAATTCCTGAGGTATACGCGCGCGAAAACCAGCTGCTTGCGCTCGCTGTGCGCGAGGACACGCTGCTCATCGCTTGCGCCGATCCCGCGGACAGCCGGCTCCTCCAGGATGTCCAGCTCCTCACGCGGCGCCAGGTGACGGCTGCGCGCTGCGCGCCCGCCGATCTCCGCAAAGCGATCTCGGAACGCTATCGAGCAGCCATCGACAGTGATGTGCTCGAGTTCAACCGCGTCGTCGAGGCCTCTCCACGGCGCGCCGCGGCGGGGACAGTCGCGAGCGCGTCCTCTCCGATCGTCCAGGTAGTCGACAAGATCATCGCCCAGGGCCTGCGCGACCGCGCGTCCGACATACACGTCGAGCCGCAGCGATCGGCGCTGCGGATTCGTTTCCGGATCGATGGTCTGCTGCAGGACGCCATCACGCTGCCCAAGGAGATGTCGGCGCCGATCGCGTCCCGCCTCAAGGTGATGGCCAACCTCGACATCGTCGACCGCCACCGCTCACAGGACGGCCAGATCCGCATCGAGGGCAGCGACCGCCAGGTCGATGTTCGCGTCTCGACGGCGGAGACGATCTGGGGCGAAAAGATCGTTCTGCGCCTGCTCGACCAGTCGCGGACCATTCTCAAGCTGGACAGCCTCGGCTTGAGCGTTCACGCGATGAGCCGGGTCTCTCAGCTACTCGTCTCACCCTTCGGCATGGTTGTCGTGAGCGGACCGACCGGCAGCGGTAAGACGACGACGCTCTACGCCGCCATCAACGAGCTCGACCCGATTACGCAGAACATCACGACGATCGAGGATCCGGTCGAGTACACGTTCGACAACATCAACCAGATGCAGATTCGGAAGGTCGCCAATCTGACCTTCGCCAACGGTCTGCGCGCCATCCTCCGCCAGGACCCCGACGTGCTCCTGGTGGGCGAAATCCGCGACCTGGAGACGGCCGAGATCGCCATCCAATCCGCCCTCACCGGCCATCTCGTGCTCACTTCGCTGCACGCGACCGATGCCGCCGCGGTCATCCAGCGCTTCATCGAGATGGGGATCGAGGGATACCTGGTCTCCTCGGCGCTGATCGGAGTGGTCGCTCAGCGCCTGGTCCGCCGGATCTGCAGCACCTGCAGCACCCCTTACGAGCTGAGCGCCGAGGAGGCGAGCCTCTGGAAAGAGCTCGGCAGCTCCTCCAAAACCATCTTCTATCGGGGCGCGGGCTGCGAACTCTGCGCCCGGACCGGTTACCGCGGCCGCATCGGCGTATTCGAGGTCCTGCCGCTGAGCGATCAGATCAAACGGCTGGTCAGCCAGCGGGCGCCCGCGGAGGCGGTTCGGCAGCAAGCGTCGCGCGAAGGAATGGTGCGGTTGCGGGAGGCGGCAATCGAGAAAGTGGCGGCGGACGCAACCACGCTCTCCGAGGTAATCCGCTGCGTCTGGGCAAGCTGATGGGCGAGTTCCGATACGTGGCCTATGACGCCGGTGGTGCCCGAGTCAGCCGGGTCGCGACCGCCGACTCCGCGGAGCACATGAAGCACCTGCTCTGGGAGCAGGGACTCCACGTCGTCGACATCCGGGAACGCCGCCCGCGGCGGAGCCTGCACGACCTGTTTCCGACCTTCCTCAAAGTCAAACGGGCCGAGGTCATCCTCTTCACCCGCCAGTTGGCGACCTTCGTGAAGGTGGGTATGCCCATGCTCGAGGGGATCGGGGTACTGCGCGATCAGGCGTCATCTCCCCTGCTTCGGCGAGCGCTGGCGCAGGTCATTCAGGACGTTCGCACCGGAACCGCCCTCTCCTCTGCGCTCAGCCGGCACCCGCACATCTTCAACGGGCTGTACGTGGACATGGTGCGCTCGGCAGAGGTGAGCGGCAACCTGGACGACGTCCTCCAGCAGCTCGCCAACTACATCTACCGGGACGAGAGCGCGCTGCGGAAGGTGCGCAACGCGATGGTCTATCCGGCGATCGTGATCGTGCTCGCGCTCGCCGTCATCGCGGTGCTGGTCGGGTTTGTGCTGCCCGCTTTCGCCCGGCTCTTTGCCGACTTTCGAGCCACGATGCCGCTGCCCACCCGCATCCTGCTCACGGCCGGCATCTTCTGCCGGGATCACGTGCTGGTCATCTTCACGGTGACCGCGCTGGTCGTCGCGCTCAGCGCCATCTATCTCCGCACGCGACGCGGCCAGGAAGTGCTCGACGTCGTCGTGCTCCGGGTCCCACAGATCGGAACCATCCTGCGCTACGCGATCGTCGAGCGCTACCTGCGGACGCTGGCGACCCTCGCCCGGGCCGGCATCCCCATGACGCAGATGATCGACACCGCGAACCGTTCGTTGGGCAACGTCGTCTTCGAGCGCGGGTTGGCGGCGGCGCGCGCGCGGATGCTGAGTGGGGAGGGTTTTTCGGCGCCGCTCGAGTCGACCGGACTCTTCCCGCGGTTGGTGATCCAGATCGTGCGGGTCGGCGAGGAGACGGGCAACCTCGACAACAACCTCGAGCAGGCGGCCGAGCACTACGCCGAGGAGGTCGACTACCGGCTCAAGCAGCTGATCGCCGTACTCGAGCCGGCCCTGGTGATCGTCGTCGGCCTCATGGTCGGCTTCATCGCGATCTCGGTCATCGCACCGATGTACTCGCTGGTCAATGCCCTCCACTAGAGAGCGCGGAGGAACCCGCGCGAGACGGTCGCGGCGCTATCAGCTGCAGTCGGGCCAGTCGCTCGTTGAAGCGCTGGTCGATAGCGCGGGGGAACCCAAATGGTTCCCCCGCGGACCCCTTCCGAACTCGGCGCGACGTTCGGCCAACGCCTGGATCACAAGACTCATACGGCCCGGCCAAGCCGGGCCTACGCGCGACGTCCGGACAAATCTCTCTGGAGGCGCTCCGGACGTTGCCCGCTCGCGCCGTCACCGGCTGCAGTCGGGCCAGTCGCTCGTTGAAGCGCTGGTCGCCTCGGCACTGGTCGCGATCGCAGTGATGGCCGGCATCGGCACCCTCGACGCAAGCGTCAGGGGAGCGCGCCAGGTAGCTGTCCAGGCCTGGGCTCAGTGCATGCAACGCGGGGTGGTTGAGGCCGTGACGGCGGCTCCGTGGAGCAGCACCTACCCCGCTCCGGCGGCGGTCAGCGTGCAGGTGTCCAGCGTGCCGGCTGTAAGCGGCGCGCAGCGAATCACCGTCAGTGTCAGCAGCCCGCGTACCGGCGGCAGCATCGCTGCGGTTCCGCCGGTGACAGTCTTCAAAGCCCAGGTCCTCTCACCGGCGGGCGCAACGTACGACCCGAGCCTGATCACAAGCGGCTGCCAGCCGCTTCTGGGAGGCAGCGCGTGACCAAGCGCCGTTTTCAGAGCCAGTCGGGGATGACGCTCATCGAGCTGATCCTGGCCATGGCCGTGACGGCATTGGTTCTCGCCGCGCTGAGCGGCGTCGTCTTCGGCGCCAACATGGTGACCAGGACCTGGGGCCAGCGCACCTACCTCTCGGAAACCGTCCAGCTGCTGCCCAGCAGCCTGCAGGCCGACACCCACCGCTACGTACCCTGCAGCGGCCAGCCCACCGGCACCGATCTTCATCTCTGCCTGCCGGGCGGGCCGGAGATGGTTACCTACAGCTCCGGCAACGGCTGCCCGTGCGACCTGCTGCGTACCGACCGGCAGTTCGGAAGTGTCACCCTCGTCGTCCGCGGACTCGAAGCCCCGGCGACCTTCGCGGCGTCCTGCACGACCGCCGGAGCCATCGATCGCGGTTCCGTCTCCGTCACGGTGCGCTACCACGGCGACGCGGCGACGCAGCCACCCGTCCAGGTCTTTTTCAAGGCCCCCGCCGGGAGCTGTGGCCCATGAGGGCGCGCAAGCGGCAGTCCGGCCAGGCCCTGGTCGCCGCCCTGGCGACGACGGCGCTGCTGTTCGCCCTGGCGGGTGGCCTCGCGGTGGCGGTGTCGGCGGCTCTGACCGGCACCGGCTCGACCGCTGATCCCTACCTGAGAGACGCCCAGGCGGCGTCGGCCACCGCGGCCATAGTGGCCACAGTCGGCGGCGGCGCGGGTTGTCCCTCAGCAGCGACCGTCTCAACCGCTTTCGGCCTCAGCTCGAGCGACTACTCATGTGACCCTACCGACCAGGTCGTGCCCGGGCAGGCGGCAATGGTCCCATTTCAGTGGAGCGGCACCTGCGCCAGCGCACCACTCGCCGGCACTGCCCACACCGCACTCTGGCTCCACGCGATCCGCAGCCTGGCCTCGTTCTACGTGGATGGAAACAAGGATGGCTGCTCCCCTGGGGCCGGTGCATGTAGCATCGCGAGCTCGACCAGCGGCGGGCCCGGCCACTTCTACCGGATCGACGACTGCAACCTGGCCGCCTTTGGCACCCCGTTCGCACATGTAGCGGGGCCCAATGGAGCAGTCAGCGTCGTCCGCCTGGCGCCGGTGGCAAGCTTCGTCTCCGCTCCAGGCAGCCCTTATCCCGTGGACTCCGGCGCCGGCCCGATCGCATCGGCTGCTCTCCGCGGTCCCGGGCAGCCTCTCGACCTGGTCGTCGGTTCACGAACTACGGGCAAGATCACGATCTGGTGGGGCCGCGGCGACGGCACCTTCAGTCCCGGCCCGTCCCAGCCGATCCCCACTTCCGGCTACCTTTCGGCCCTCACGCTCACGGACTTGAACGGCGACGGGCTACCCGACCTGATCGTCGCGAGCTTCCCAAACCAGGTCAGCGTCTGGATCGGCGACGGTAGGGGCAACTTCAGCAACAGCGGCCAGGACACGACGGTCGGGGCCGGTCCGGTTGGCGTAGTCGCCGGCCCGCTCACCTCCCCCGACCGCGTCGACCTGGCGACCGCCAACTTCGCCGACGGCACCGTCTCGATCCTCCGCGGAACGGGTGGGGGCGGGTTATCAAAGACTGCCACCACTTGCGACGTTCAGGGCAGCCCAACAGCGCTGGCGGTGGTGGGGTCCGGAGGCTCCCAAGCCTACCTGGCGGTTGCCAAGACCGACGGCGTTCGCGGTTTCGTCACCGTTTACCAGGTCGTCAGGAACGGGAGCGGGAACTGCAATGGCAATGGGAACATCAGCCTCAGCACAGTCCAAACCGTCCCACTGGCGAGCATCCCGGGCGGCATAGCCAGCGGCCGATTCACCGGTTCGGGCCAACTGGACCTGGCGGTCACCCTGCCGACCCAGAACCAGGTCCAGATCTTCCGCGGCGCCGGGAGCGGCCAGTTCCAGGCCCAGGCGCCCTTTGACACGGACGGCCAGCAGCCCGTCGGGGTCGCCGCCGGCGATTTCGACAGATCCGGTGGCGACGGGCTCGCCATCGTCACGGCCGGCCACCTGAGCGTGCTGCTCCGCAACCGGTCGCGGGTCTTCAGCATCCTCGCCTCCGGCGGAGGCGTCTTTAACGAGGCCGACCTGATCTGGGCCAGCCCGACTCACACCAACACGCTCTTCTTCGAAGGCGGGCTGCAGTGAGCACGGGTCCAGTGGTCTGCCTTGACCTGAGCCCGGAGCAGGTGACCGGCGTCCAGGTCTCGCGCGGCCGCATCGACCGCTGGTTCAAGCGGGACTTCCTGCCCGGCACGCTCCCTGGAGGCGGGCCGGCCGACAGCGAACGGCTGGCCGCCCAGCTGGCCGCTGCTCTTGATGAGGAGGGAGTGAGCGCGCGTCGCGCGCGGATCGCGATTCCTGACGCGGCACTCCTGACGCGGATTGTCGCGCTCCCGAAGATGGGGCGGCGCGACCTGAAGCGCGCGGCCCGCTACGCCGTCGAGCGTGCGATTCCGATCCCGCCCGCTGAAGCCGCCTGGGAGTGGACGCTGCTATCTCTCGACGGCGGCCGCCGGTCGCTGTGGATCGTGGCCGGTTGGCGCGACGTGGTCGAAAAGCTGCGTGAAGCGACCGCCGCTGCCGGTCTGGAAGTCGAGCATCTGGAGCCGCGGTCGGCCGCCCTGACCTCGCTGCTGCCGGGCCTGCCCACGCTGGTATTCGAGCAGTCGGGCGGGCATGTGCGCGCGACCGCGGTCGCGCAGGGCCTTGTTCCCTTCACCGCGCAAGCGCCGATCCCGGTCGCAGCGGCCGGCTGGCCGCCCCTGCTTGAGTCGTTGGCGATGGCGGCTCGGCGCCACCTGGGAACCGCGGCCCGCGAGCTTGATGTTCTCGTCACCGCGGAGCTCGCCGGGATGGTGCCGGTGGATCTTGGGGCTCACCGCGTGAATGGCGCGATCGGCGACGGCCGTCTCGAGGTGCCGGCGAGGCTGCCGGCCGAAGCCTATCTGGGCGCGCTCGGCCTGGCGGTCGAAACCAGGCGCTCGCGCGTTCTGCTCGGCTCCACCCAGCCGCTACCGCGGTCCATCTGGGCGCAGCTGCAGAGCGCGCGCCGGCCGTGGGTACCCGCACTGGCCACGGTCTCGATCGTCAGCTGGGGCGCAGTTGCCGCCGGGGCCGCGCTGCTGCTCGGCTGGCACCCGTCCTGGCCGCTCGCTCCCTGACAGCTGTTCGCCGGCAATGACGCAAACGCAAATCGCAATCACCTATAGGAGGAAAGCAACCCGACATGAACCATCAACTGCTACTGAGGCAATTAGATCGACCGCTGCTGAGGCAATTGAAGAAAGCCGCTCGGGATCAGCGCGGTTTCACCCTTATCGAGCTGCTGGTCGTGATCTCGATCCTCGGGATCCTGGCCGCAGTGGTCACCATGAGCATGGTCGGTATCACCAAGGTCGCCCAGGACCGAGCCGCGGCGACCGAACTCCAGACCGTCCAGACCACCTATGACACGATGCTGGCCGACCAGGGGGTGCAATCCGGAGATGAATGCAAAGGGGCCGTTACCGGAGGCCCGACCAAAGATCCAGCGATCGGGGTGAACGACATGAGCAAGTTCCCCAGCCAGCCGTGGGTGGGGGACGCTAACGGCGCAACGGTGGCCCAGCATGCGCCGGTAGCGCTTTACCCCCACTACCTCCGGCAGCTGAACACCCATGGGTTCTACCACTGCAACGTGAATGCCGGTGGGGTCGGCGGCACGATCGTCCAGGACGACTACAAGCCCTAAGGGTTCAAACCAAAGTGCCCGGCGGGCAGCGCGTCCGCCGGGCATTTCAGCGGTGAGTCCGCAGGACCGCGATCACAAGACCGGTGCCGGTCGCGGCGGTCAGCGCCGCAATCCCTTCCAGACCTCCAACCCAGGGTCCGCCCCACCCGACCGCCGCCAGCATCACCGCTCCCGAGCCTGCTTCGATCACCGGATAGCGGCGGGGTATCGCGGCGCCGCAACCCGCGCAGCGGCCGCGGCGGAGCACAAAGCCGAGGACTGGAACCAGGTCGAGAACGTCGAGCATCCGACCGCATGAGGCGCATCGCGAGCGCCCGTAGACCACCGGCTGGCCGGCCGGAACCCGATCCCAGACAACGCCGATGAAGCTGCCCAGAGTGAGGCCGAGAACGAGGGCGAAACCTGCGCCCAGCGCGTTCTCGGGCCCCACCGTCAGGCCACTATCTCCTGCGGATAAAGCGAGCGCGCACGAGCGTCGCGGTC
>CAZHAC010000014.1:0-24793 GCA_964529765.1 uncultured Actinomycetes bacterium | reverse complement strand
CCACGATGTCGTCGTCGAGCGCGAGCTGGATCATGGCTTCGGCGATGGCGTCGTGTCCGCGGGTGGCGGCGACCACTGAGAAGTTCTCCACCGAGGGCGCCAGGCCGGTGAGCCGCTCAATGGCCTTGATCGCGGCGTCGAGCGGGCCGTCGCCCTGCTCCCGCCTCATGGCCGGGCCGCGGCCGAGTTCCAGCGTTACCTCCGCGGTGGCCGGAAGACCGGTCGTCGAGGTGACGGTAACCGCCAGCAATCGCATTCGCTGGGGCGCCTCGGCGATCTTCTCCTGCGCGATCACGCGCAGGTCCTCCGCGTATACCACGTCCTTGTCTTCGCAGAGCTCGAGAACCGCGGCGTAGATCGCGTCCAACAGCGCATCGTCCGCAACCGGCACCCCGAGGCGGTCGAGTTGCGCGGACAGAAACTCGCGACCGGCCGGCGAGCCGAGGGTGCCGGCGGGCGGGTCGAAGCCAAGAGCCGTCTTCTCAACCGGCTCCGGAGTGGCGTTTGGCCGCACAGCGCGCTGCGGCCCGCCGACATCGGGGAAGGCGCCTTTCATCTGCTGCAGCCACTCTTCCCAGCGCGGAAGATCGCCAATTGCGGCGAGGGAGGAGAGCGCGTGGTGGGAGGCGAGGACCGCCACCGGGCGGGCGCCGTCGACTATGACGACCGTCTCCTCTCCAGCGGTGACCGCTGTCAAGAGGTCGGCAGCCGTCCGGGCGAAGTCAGCACGGCTCACCTCGCGGGCCACGGGCCAAGTCTAGCCCGGCTACTTGCCTGCCAGACCCGGCAGCGGCAGCGAGGTCACGATCATGGCGATCGCTGCCAGCGCCATCAACCCAGTGGCCATCCAGGTAAGCGTCAGGCTGACCTTTCCGCTCGCGCGCTTGCCCATAACGGACCGGTTGGCGCCTGTAAGGACGATGAGAACCATGAGGGGGACCGCTATCACGCCGTTGATGACCGCGGTCCAGAAGAGGGCGGCGATGGTGTTGATGCCGAGATAGTTGATGGCGACGCCGATGACGGTCGAGGCAAGCAGGACCCCGTAGAAGGTGGGCCGGTACTTTGGCTTCTGCGCCAGGGAGCCGCCAATCCCGAAGAACTCCTTGACCGCGTAGGCCGCCGACCCGGACAGAATCGGGATCGCCAGCAGACCAGTGCCGATGAAGCCAAGGGCGAAGACGGTCTCAGCGAAGGGGCCCGCCAACGGACGCAGGGTCTGCGCAGCCTGCTGCGCGCTCTGGATGTCGTGCTTCCCATGCGTGAACAGGACGGCCGCGCCGGTCAGGATGATGCAGTACATGATCAGCTGGCTGAAGAACATGCCGACCATGATGTCGAGCCGCGCCGCCTGCATCTCCCTTCGGCTTATGCCTTTGCGATCCTCTTCGTGTGTCAAGCCGGCCTTGATCATCTCCTCCACCTCGGACGAGGCCTGCCAGAAGAAGAGGTAGGGCGAGATCGTGGTGCCCAGGACAGCGACGAGCGCCGTGATGAAGGTTCGGTTGGGTTCCAAGTGGGGCACTACCGTGGCCGTCATCACACTGACCAGCGACGGATGCGCGAAGAAGACGGTGATCACGTAAGCGAACAGGAAGAGCGTCAGCCACTTGAAGATTCGAAAGATGGTGGCGTAGGCCAGCTTGAACTGCATGCCGACGATGGCGACGGCCACCGGCAGCACCAGCCACATCGCGGGCAGGTGGCCGCCTGAGAGCAGGCTCAGGCCGGCGGCGACCGCGCCCAGGTCGGCGCCCACGTTGATTGTGTTGGCGACGACGAGACCGCCAATGCTGACGCCGACGAGCCAGACTGGAAAACGCCGGCGGAGGACGGTCGCCAGCCCGACGCCGGTTTGCAGAGCGATGCGCGCGCACAGTTCCTGGACCGCGGCCATGAGCGGGAAGGTGAAGAGGGCGGTCCACAGCATTCCGTATCCGAACTGGGCGCCGACCTGGGAATAGGTGCCGATGCCGCTCGGGTCGTCGTCGCTGGCTCCGGTGATCAGGCCAGGTCCGAGGACTTGCAGAAATCCGGTGGGACCTTTCCGCCTGGCCTCGGCGAGCGTATTCCGTCCAGCCGCAGGCGTTCCGGTCGCGGTCTCGTCGCTGCTTAGCTCATCCGGCTTGAGGACCCGATCAGCCGGCGGCTCTCGACGTGGCCCGACACCGATCCGCCGGAGAAGAGGGTCTCGTATCTGCACGCAAACATGATAGCAAACCTATCAGGAAGCCCAACAGCGAGGGGTGGAGATCACATCTGGGAGGCCTTTCTCAGGCCGTCCAGTGCGTGTTCACGGACGGCGCCAAGCTGAGGATCGCTGGGCTCGCCCAGGCGTTGGAGCCGCACAGCTGCTCGAGCGAACTCGGTGGGGGACGTACCGGTGGCCTCAAGGGTGGCGGCGCCGGCGGCCTCGCCAATCGCGCGCGCCACCGCCGCCCCCTCGCGTGCTTCGAGGACACGCCCCGCGGCCGACGGCGGGGCGAAAGCAGCCGGGCAGAGCCCGACCACCTCGTCGACGCCGACCGAGAGTCCAAGCGCGGCTGCGCGCCGGTGCACCTCCTCCAGGACCAGCGAAGGCGGCGCCAATGCGACGTCGACGAGGTTCATCGAGAGCTGCCAGGTCCCGTTCGCCAACCGAAAGGCGAGCGCCTGGACGCCGGGCAGCCCGCCCGGTGAGGCGGCGCGTATCGAGCGCGCGAGTTGGGCCGCGGCGGCGCTTGCGGCGCCGGGAAGGAGCACGTTGTAGGCGATCAGCGGCCGCCGGGCACCGACCGAGACGGCACCCGCGGATGGGTGGAGGGAGGAGCCGAAGGCGGGCTGGGCGCGGCCGGCGCGGATGTCAGCCAGCGATGGCCCACCCACGGCAAGACCGTACAGATACACGGGCAGGCCAAGCTCGCGCCAAATCCGGCGAGCCAGCCTGCGCGCGTCTTCCGCCGCCTCCTCCAAGCTGCCGGTCAGCGGCACCAGCGGCACAACGTCGGCCACGCCGACACGCGGATGGACGCCGGCGTGCGAGCGCAGATCGATCTGCTGGGCAGCCTCCGCGACCGCCGACAGCAAGCCCTCCTCGACCCGCTCCGGAAGGCCGCAGAGAGAGATCACGCTCCGGTTGTGGTCGGGGTCGGCGTGGGCGTCGAGCAGCAGGGCCGGCGCGGTGGCGGCGGCCAGACGCGCGACCAATTCGGGGCGCTGGCCTTCGGAGAAGTTGGGGACCGCCTCAGTCAGCCGTATTTGCTTTTCCCCGTCTCGCTCAGCTGCTCGACGGCCGAAGACTGGTTGAAGACCTGCCCCTGGCAGATCGTCGTCTCGACCAGGTTGACGCCCAGCCGGTAGGGGATCTCCAGGTAGCTTTCGGCGTCGAGCAGGAGCAGGTCGCAGCGCTTGCCCATCCGGACCGAGCCGCACTGCCGCTGCAGCCGCAGCGCTCGAGCTCCGCCGAGCGTGGCCCCCCTCACCGCCTCCTCGGGCGACAGCCCGAGTTCGAGGCAAGCAATCCCGATCATCAGGCACATGTTCTCGCTGCAGGCCGTGCCGGGGTTGTAGTCGGTGGCGACCGCAAGCTGGCAGCCGGCGGCGGCTAGCGCTCGAGCCGAACCTTCGGAGGCCAGCCTGAGGTTGAGGGTCGACGTCGGGCAGATCACACACACGACCGACGACTCGGCCAGTGCGCGGGCGTCGCCGTCGCGGAGGTAGTTGACCTGCTCGACGGTCGTGGCCAGGAGCTCGATGGCCAGGCGTGGACCATCGCCGGGCGACACCTGTGCCGCCTGCAGCTTGAGCTGGTAGCCCAGACCCATGGCGCGCCGCAGCATGCGCCGGCATTGCTCGGCCGTGAACGCTCCGGGGTCGCACCAGGCTTCGAAGAAGTGGCTAAAGGCGCGGAAGCGGGGCAGCATCTCCTCGTTGACGAGCTGGAGATAGCTCTCGGCGGTGTGCCCGTCGGGCACTACGTGAAGGCCCATGAACGTCGGCACCACGCGCGCCGGCGATTCCTCGTCCAGGCGTTGGCCCACTCGGAGGAGCAGTTCTTCCGTCTCTGTCGTCAGCCCGTATCCGCTGCGTGCCTCGACAGCGGTCACCCCGTGGCGCAGGTAGCTTTGGAGTCGGCGGCGGCCGATCGCCATCAGCTCCTCCTCGTCGACGCCTCGGGTCAGGCGTACGCTCCGCAAGATGCCACCGCCCCAGAAGGGCTGGCCGCGCAGCCGGGCAGCGTGCTCGTCGGCGCGGCTGCCGGTCCACAGGAGATTGGCGCGGGCGTCGACGAAGCCGGGAAGCACACACCGCCCTTGAGCGTCGATCACCTGCGCGTTGTCCGTGAGCTCCAGCCGCCACTGCCAGCGGCCGCTGGGACCGACCCAAACGATCTCACCGTTGCGGGCGGCGACGGCCGCGCTCTCGAGAATCCCGAGCGCGCCTTCACCCTGCGTCGGCTCACACGTGACGAGCTGGCCGATGCCATGGACGACGAGGTCCGCCTCAATCACGCGACCGGTTGCACCCCGCCGATAGAGTAAGCGCCGTGCCCGGTCCCGTTCGGCTGGTCTGGGGGGACTCGTTCATGGACTACGTCCTCAGCGAGGACCATCCCCTGCAGCCGCTCCGTATCAAGCTCACAGTCGAGCTGATCCGGCAGCTCGGGCTTGACGAGTTCGCGGAGACGGTGCCGCCGCGGCAGGCGGGCGACGACGAGCTCGAGCTCGTCCATTCGGCCGCCTATGTACAGCTGGTGCGGGAGCTCAGTGACCCCGACCTCCGGGACACTGTTCCTTTGCCTCGGGTCTACGACGCCGGCTTCGGAACCGCCGACAATCCAATCGCGGACGGAATGCACGCCGCCTGCGCCGAAGTCGTGGGCGGAAGCCTGGTGGCGGCCGAGCTGGTTCACAGGGGCGAGGCGCTCCACGCCTTCAATCCCGCGGGCGGGCTCCACCACGCCGCCCGCCACCGGGCGTCCGGATTCTGTGTCTACAACGACGTCGCCGTGGCGGCCGCCTGGCTGAAGCGGCAGGGTCACCGGGTAGCGGTGGTGGATGTCGACGTCCACCATGGCGACGGCACGCAGGCGATCTTCTATGACGACCCCGATGTGCTCACGATCTCAATCCACGAGAGCGGCCGCTACCTGTTTCCCGGTACCGGGAGCCCGGAGGAGACTGGGCGCGGGGCTGGGGAGGGGGCGGCTGCCAACGTCCCCGTCTTGCCATTCACCTGGGATGAGCCCTGGCTGGCCGCCTTTGAGGCGGTCGTGCCACCGCTTCTGAGGGATTTCAAGCCGACCGTCCTGGTCACCCAGGACGGCTGCGACACCCACTACCTGGATCCGCTCGCCCACGTGCAGAACTCGACCCGGATCTGGCCGGTCGTCGGCCGCCGATTCCATGAGCTAGCTCATGAGCTGTGCGACGGCCGCTGGGTGGCGACCGGGGGCGGGGGCTATGCGGTCCGGGAGGTGGTTCCCCGCGCCTGGACGCTGCTCTTCAGTGAGATGGTCGAGCACCCGGAGCTGGCGGCGGGCCTGTGCCTTGACCCGGAGCCGTTTCCGCCGCTGCCGGACGCGCAGGAGCGCGTCTGGGCTGGCCTTGACGGAGACATCCGCCGGCTGGGCGAGCTGCTGGGCAGGCCATTTGGCTTCGAGTCGCCGGGCGGGCAGTCGTAACCACCGTAGAGGTACAGGTGGCTCTGGACACGCGGTGCTCCTGGCTGTTCGGTCTAACCCAGCGCTGAGCGCATGATGCGCCCGACCACGATCTGAAGGGGCACCGCGCTCCCGATTACGGCACCCACCGCGGGCGCCACCCATGCAAAGCCCGTGGGGTGCCTCGACAGCTGCGCCAGCACGTAGACGCCGGCGCAGACCGCGATCAGGGCGCCCAACCCGAGCATGAGGCCGGTCCAGCGGACGAGTGCCGCACGCCGTTCCTCCACGTCGTCGGAAGCCAGTGCCGAGCGAAGAACGCGGGCGTAAAGGAGGTACTGGAGAGCTCCTGTGGCCAGGAGCGTGGCGAAGCCGATCGCCAGGTAGAGGGAGGCGCTCAGCTGAAAGCGGCTAAACCGGTGCGCTGTGGGTGCGCAGGCAGCGAGTGCACACCCGGGCGCGGACCGTCTTGCCCTCGATCGTCACCCTTCCCATCTGGAGGTTGGGCAGAAAGCGACGGTTCGTGCGCACCTTGGAGTGGCTCACGTTGTGTCCGTACTGCGGGCTCTTACCGCAAATCGCGCATCTCTTGGCCATGATTGTGTTCCCGTCCGTCCTGAGCATCGACGCCCCAGAGCAGGCACGCGGAGCCGTCCTGCTTGGGCGACGAAGGCGGATTGTACCATAGGCCCTGTCCTATGAAGCTCAAGGCTGACGGCGAGGCTGCCGGCGATCCGGAATCGATGGGCGGCAGGCTTCGCCGCTCGCGACAGTGGGGCCGCATCGAGGTTCTCCCGGAGGTGGTGGGTGCGGTCGCCGCCCACGCGGCACTCGACTGCTACGGCATACACGGCATGGCGGCTCGTGGTCTGCGCGACGGCTTTGCCGAGCTCCTCCGGCGCGACAGCCTGCATCGAGGGGTGGATGTCCGAGAGAGTCCGGCGGGCCTGATCGTGGACACCTACGTCGTCGTCCAGTTCGGAGTCCGCATCACCGAGGTGGCGCACAACCTGCAGTCTGCGGTGCGCTTCGAAGTCGAACGCACGGTTGGCGTGCCAGTCGCTGAGGTGAACGTGAATGTTCAGGGGGTGTACGAGCCATAGCCTCCGCAAATGGGGCGCCAGGCGGCCCGCCGCGGGTCGTGGACGGCGCCCTCCTCAGACAAGCCCTGCTGGGCAGCGTTAACTGGCTCGCCTCCAACCAGGAGGAGGTGAACCGGCTGAACGTGTTCCCGGTCCCGGACGGTGACACCGGGACGAACATGCTGCTCACGCTGCAGTCGGCCGTCGAGGACATCAAGGAGTCGCAGGCGACCGACGTCGGCAAGATCGCGCGGATCGCCGCGCATGGCTCGCTGATGGGCGCTCGCGGGAACTCCGGGGTCATCCTCTCCCAGATCTTCCGCGGCTTCGCGCGCTCCGTCGAGGGCAAGACCAAGCTGACGCCCGTGGAACTCGCGGGAGCGCTCGAGGAAGCCGCCAACGCCGCTTATCGGGCGGTGCTGAAGCCGACCGAGGGCACGATCCTGACGGTCGCCCGGGAGGCGGGGCGGGCGGCCACGCTGGCCGCCGCGGTCGACGGCGCGACCACGTCTGACGTCATCCGGGCAGCGGCCGATGGAGCGCGCAAAGCGGTCGAGCGCACGCCAACCCAGCTTCAGATCCTGCGCGACGCCGGCGTGGTCGACGCGGGTGGTTACGGGCTCCAGGTGATGCTCGAGGGAATGCTGCGAACGCTCGAGGAGAGTGGGGGCGAGGAGGTTTCGCGGCGGCCGGCCATCGTCGCCCAGACCGCACTCGAGCTCCCCGAGGAGGGCTGGGGCTACTGCACCGAGTTCCTGATCGTAGGCGAGAACCTCGACGTCGACGTCATCCGAGAGCGGATCGCTGCCATGGGTAACTCCGTTCTCGTGGTCGGTGAGCCGGAGTTGGTCAAGGTCCACGTTCATACGGACGACCCGACGTCGGTTCTCAGCCTGGCCGGCTCCTACGGACGGCTCGAGAAGCTGAGCGTGGGCGACATGAGCTCGCAGCACCGCCGGATCCTGGAGCAATCGGCGGCACCGGGGGGCACGCCACAGGCGAAGCGCCCCAATGGGGTCGGGCTGGTGGCGGTTGTCTCCGGCGCCGGGCTGATCGAGATCCTGAAAGGTCTGGGTGTGGACGTGGTGGTGGAAGGCGGGCAGACGATGAATCCGAGCACGCGCGACATGCTCAACGCCATCGACGCCCAGCCCTACGACGAGGTCATCCTGCTGCCCAACAACAAAAACGTCGTGATGGCGGCGCGGGAGGCGGTCAAGGCATCAAAAAAGAAGAAGGTGCACCTTCTCGAGACGCAGACGGTGCCACAGGGCATCGCGGCCGTCATCGCCTTCAACGGCGAACGTCCGGCGGCGGACAACATCGGCGCCATGCAGGAGGCGGCCGATCGCGTCCAGACGATCGAGGTGACGCACGCCATTCGCGACACGCAGTCGAACGGGCTCAGAGTCAAGAAGGGCGACGTCATCGCTCTCGTGAACGACAAGCTGGACAGCGCCGGCGGCGACTACGGATCGGTGGTCGCGAGCGCCCTGCAGAATCTCGGCCTGGAGGCCTACGAGCTGGTCACCGTGTACACCGGTGAAGGCGCGACCGAGGGGGACGCGGAGAGCGTCTCGACCACGATTCGCGACCGGTTCCCGCAGCTCGAGGTCGAGGTTCAGCCCGGGGGCCAGGACCACTACCCCTTCATCCTCTCCGTCGAATAGGCTCCGTGTCCCGGTTTCGCGTTGTCACCGACTCGACTTCGGACGTGCCTTCGGAATGGATCGACCGCTATGGGATCGAAGTCGTTCCCCTCAAGGTCCTCTTCGGGCACGAGACCTACCGCGATCGCGTCGACCTCACAGACGACGAGTTCTTCGCCAAGCTGGGGGAGGCGAGCAGCCTGCCGACGACGTCAGCCCCCTCTCCCGGTGAGTTCGCCCAGGTCTACGAGCGTCTGAGCCACGAGTGCGATGGCGTCATCTCGATCCACATCGGTGGCCAGCTCTCTGGCACCGCCGACGCCGCCCGAACAGGAGCCGCGAGCGTCGAAGGCTTCCCCGTCCACGTTGTCGACTCGCAAAGCGTGACCATGGCGGTCGCCTTCCTGTGCCAGGCGGCGGCCGAGTCGGCGAGCCTGGAGGAAGCGCTGGCCCGCGTCCAGGAACGAGTGCCGAAGCAGCGCATCATCGCCTTGCTGGACACGCTGCGCTACCTGGAGCTGGGGGGCCGGATCGGGCGCGCCCAGGCGATGATCGGGTCGGTGCTTGATCTGAAGCCGATCCTCGGTCTGAGCGACGGCGAGATCCGGCCGCTCGACCGCGTCCGCACCCGCTCGCGGGCGATCCCGAGGATCGTCGAGCTCCTCCGCCAGGACTATCCGCTGGAGCGGCTCTCAGTAATGCACGCGCAGGCGCCCGAGGAGGCGGAGCGGATCCGCGCCCAGCTGGCGCCTGAGCTCAAAGGCATCGAAGTCGTGACCGGCCAGATCGGCTGCGTGCTCGGTACCCACACCGGCCCGCGTGCCCTCGGTTTCGCCTACCTCAAGAGCTGAGGGCGAGCGCTGTCTTGGGTGCCGGCGCCGTCCGCGAGCGCCGGTCGGCGAACACCTCGAGCGCCGCTGCAACCACCTGCGGGTTCCACTGCGTGCCGGACCACCGCTGGAGCTCGTCCAGGGCCACAGTCCAGGGGAGTGGATCGCGGTAGGGGCGAGCCGTCGTCATGGCGTCCAGGGCGTCGGCGACAGGGATGATCTGGGCGACCAGGGGAAGGCGGCCGGCAACTATCCCGTTTGGATAGCCACCGCCGTCGAATCGTTCATGGTGAGTCAGCACGAGTTCGCGGACCTTCGCGTACTCCCGAAACTCGGACAGGATCTCGTAGCCGCTCCGCGGATGGGTGCGCATCTCGGCCTCCTCTTGGGCCGTC
Organism: uncultured Actinomycetes bacterium; assembly: GCA_964529765.1. Lineage (GTDB taxonomy): Bacteria > Chloroflexota > Dormibacteria > Dormibacterales > Dormibacteraceae > CAZHAC01. The sequence continues at coordinate 15,196 of CAZHAC010000014.1, read as the reverse complement.
AGCCGGCCGGGCTTCAACAGCACTGAATCGGGCACGCTGATCTTGCCCAGGTCGTGCACCTTGGCGCCCAGCCGCAGGATCTCGACTTCGTCTCGTCTGAGCCCGATCCGGCGGCCGAGGAGCACGGAGTACTCGGCGACTCGCCGGGAGTGCTCGAAGGTATAGGGGTCGCGGCGATCGACCATGTCGGCCATCCGCTCAACGGCACGGATTGTCTCCTCTGAGAGCCGCACGACCCGCCGCAGGGACAGATAGATCAGCGCCGCGGGCACCGGCGTCACGGCGGGGACCCACGGATAGCGGACGGTCAGCCAGGCCACGGCCAGCCCAAGCGCGTAGAGCACGGCGAATTGGACGGCCACGGCTTGCTGCGTATCCAGGAAGACGCGCATAGGCCGCATCCCTTCGGCGAGGGCGGCCATCGTGCTCACGGCCAGCAGGTTGATCAGGTACATGGCCAGCGCGGCGAGGACGATCAGTGGGAATGACCCGGCGCTGAGCGTCCTGGCCGACACGCCGCCCAGAGCAAGCACGGCGCCCGCTGCGAGCACGGCCAGGTAGCCCTGGGCGAGATTGAAGGCGGCGGTCGCGAGCACGTCTCGCGGCGGTGCGACGACCGGGGTCCGGCCCCACCTGCGGCGGACCACGGAGACCAGCGTATCGGCCAAGGCTGCCGCAGCCACCAGCAACGCCGCCTGCTGAGTCGGTACGAGCAGTACCGCGGCAAAAAAGACGGCAGTGGCAACGCTCACCTTGTGCGTCAGCGAGAGGTGGAGCGGAAATTGAGTCGCCGCAACCCCCAGAACGAACAGGACGAGAGTGAGCGGCAAGTCCACAGGCCGCGGAGGCAGCAGCATCCAGGCGCCGATGGCGGCGATCCCCGCGACCGCTATCAGACCGCCACGGAAGGCCTCGAGCTGCCGCCTCTTCACGGCCAGGGCCTCAGGGTTGGTTAAGGGTGAACTTCAGGTGCACGGCGCGTCCGCTCCAGCCATTCGCCGTCGCCAGAACCTGACCATGCCCGAGCAGGCCGGTTGTGACCTGGTCCGTGGTTTGGAACTGGAAGAGCAGGCCGGTCGGGACGCTGATGGCCATGTCGACGTTGGTGACAGGATTGCCGGCGGCGTCATAGCCGCGGGTCGCCGTGTACGACTCCAGCGGCAGGCCGATGTCAAGCGGACTGGACGTCCATACGCTGTCGTAGACCGGGACCACGTTTCCGCCCGGCGTCACGATCAGCACCAGCGGGTCCCAATCGCAGTATGCGGCCCAAGCCGCCGCGGGCGCGACCGACATCACAGCCGCCACCCCTGCCACGAGCGCGCCAAAAACGACCTTGCGCATTGAAACCTCCTCCCTCATCGAGCGTTGCGCTGCTGCGCAACCTTCACCCGGGCAGCAAACAGTAGCCGGGCTATGTGCTAGACCCGTTAAGTTCTAGTTAAGGTTTGTCAAGCCGCGGGCGAGCTGAGTGGAGGGCCCGCGCGTCCGGCACCTGCCAGAGCAGCCGCGGTGCGCGGCGTCGCAGCTCAGGGAGGAGACGGCGCGCGCCTTGGAACCAGGGACCGGGTTCCCCGAGCTGGTAGGCGGCTCGGAGGGAGCGGGGGAGGAGGCCCACGGTGACGTCGGCCATCGGCGCGAACAGCCAGTCGGGCAGCCAGCCGATTGGCTGCAGTACCCGCCGGCCGAGGGCCCGGGCCCGGGCGTCGACCGAACACTCCTCGGCCAGCGCACGCTCGACGTAGGCGGTGAAGTCGTTCCAGCCGGCAGGTAAGTGCGAGGCGGGCAGCCCGAGCAGCGGCGCCACCCATTTGGAACCGGCGTAGTAGTCCTCCCGCTCAGCGGCGCTCAGCGGCCTGACGAACGTCTCATAGGTGACGAGGGCGGAGTCGACCAGGGTGGCGTACACCCAGAGCAGCAGGCGGGGGTCGCGGGCCGAATAGCCCTGGCCGCGCACGGATGCGTGTGCCCGATTGATCGCGGCCGCCGCCCGCGCAACCTCCTCGGGCCGCCCGAAGGAGAGCTTGTAGGTGAGCGCAAGGGTTCGCCACAGGCGGCGCAGCGGGCGGCGCCGGAAGTCCGAATGCTCGTCGACCCCGGCCGCCACTCCCGGCATCGCGAGCTGCATGAGCAGGGCACGGCCGCCGCCCAGGAGCACCAGCGACTCCGCGTTGACGCGCCGGTATGTCGGGGTATCGTAAGCCCGGCCACGCAAAGACGACACCTGTGTTATAACCTCTTGACGCATTTCAAGGTTCGTGTTACCTAAAGAAGGCAGTCACTTTTTCGGAGGGGTGTGATAGGTGATCTCGAGAGCGCGCGGTTCGCTCGCCGGTGTCGGCGAACTGACGCTGCTCTTCGGCGCCGCCCTCCGCGGATCCATCCGCCGGCCCTTCTACTGGCAGGAATTCCTGGAGCAGTGCCGATTCATCATCACCGCCAACTTCATCCCCCTGCTGCTCACCGGAATGGGTTTCGGAACCATTGTCGCGCTCGAAGCGGGTGAATTTTTCAAGGCCGCCAGCGCCCAGTACCGGCTGGGCGGGTTCACGGTCATGTCCAACATCCGGGAGTTCAGCCCGGTAGCCACCGGCCTCATGATCGCGGCCGTGTCGGGGACGGCGATCGTGGCCGACCTCGGCGCTCGGCAGGTGCGTCAGGAGCTGGAGGCGCTGAGCGTGATGGGTCTTTCCAACGTGCTCTTCGTCGTCGTCCCCCGCGCGCTGGCGCTCATGTTCATGACCGCTCTCTACAACTTCCCGATGATCGTCTTCACGATGCTCGCCAGCTACCTGGTCGGCATCGTGGTCGTCGGCGTCAACGCCGGCGGCTTCATGGCCTCCTTCTTCACCCAGGGAACCGTCGTCGACGTGATCGGTGGCGAGATCAAGTGCGTCATCTTCGGCGCCATCGTCGCCGCCATCTGCATCTACAAGGGCATCTCCGCGCGGGGTGGTGCCGAGGGTGTCGCCAAGGCCGTGCATTCGTCAGTGATCTGGTGCTTCGTCGGCATCCAGGCCTTCGAGTACCTCTATACGCCCACCGTCCTGGCGCTCTTCCACAGCCAGATCACGCTCCGCTGACCATGGCCACCGCCGATCCCACGATGCCCCAGGACTCACCGGCCTACGCTACCCAGCCGCCCTTCTGGGCGCCCGGCCTGGCCGTCTTCGAGGTCCTCGGCGAGATCCTGGTCTTTGCCGCGCGCGGCCTCTCTCAGATCCCGCGCTCGCTGCGCTACGCGGGCGAGATCTGGTGGTATACCGCCTTCCTGGCCATCTCGAGCACGCCGGTGGCGCTGGTCATCACCTACTTCAGCGGCTCCGAGTGTTCGGTCGAGGCTTACTTCTCACTTCACCAACTGGGCGGCGCGGAGTCGCTGGCCGGCGTCTTCAACGCCCTCTGCGACATGCGCGAGATAACGCCGCTCTTCTTCGGTTTTGCGGTCGGCGCCAAGGTGGGCTGCGGGATCGTCGCCGAGCTGGGAACCATGCGGATCAACGAGGAGATCGACGCCCTGGAGACGATGGGCGTCCCCAGCGTGCCCTACCTGGTCTCGACCCGGATGCTGGCGGCGATCTTGGTGATGCCGTTCATGTACGTGCTCAGCCTGGCGACCAGCTTCCTGGCCAGCTGGATCGTCCAGCACTTTCAGATCGGCCTGGTCTCCGACGGCATCTACTTCAGCTACTTCTGGCGTTACACCAACCTCCAGGACCTCGCTTTTTCGCTCATCAAAGCGATCACCTTCGCGTTCACGATCGTCTGCGTCGCCGTCTATTACGGCTATCACGTCACCGGTGGCGCCGTCGGCATCGGACGCGCGGTGGCCAAGACCATGGCCGTTTCGCTTGTCATCACAGTCGTCTTCAACGCGGTTTTGACCCAGCTCTTCTGGGGCCAGAACCCAAACCTCCCAATCCCCACCTAAAGGAGCCCGAGCCGGCGATGGCAGTCACCTACGAGCAGAACCAGCACGCGCGGCCAGCACCCAGGCAGCCGCTGATCGAGTGCCGCGACGTGCACAAGGCATTCGGCGCCCACACTGTGCTGGCGGGTGTGACCTGTGCGATTCCAGAAGGCGAGATCAGCGTGATCATGGGGCCTTCCGGAACCGGCAAGTCGGTGCTCCTGCGCCACTTTGTCGGCCTGCTCATGCCCGACCGCGGTGACGTCGTGGTGGACGGGGTGAGCGTGCCGCGGATGAGCGAGGAAGAGCTGCTCGAGCTGCGCCGGAACATGGGCATGCTCTTCCAGGACGGCGCCCTGTTCAGCTCCATGAACCTCTTCGACAATGTCGCCTTCCCGCTCCGCCAGCACACCAAGAAGAGCGAGTCCGAAGTCCGCGAAATCGTCATGGACCGGCTGACCGAAGTCGGCCTGGCGGGCGCCGAGAAGAAGATGCCCAACGAGCTCTCGGGTGGCATGCGCAAGCGCGCCGGCTTCGCGCGCGCGCTCGTGCTGGAGCCCAAGATCCTGCTCTTCGACGAACCGGACTCAGGCCTCGACCCGGTCCGCACGGCGCTCCTCTGCGAGCTCATCAAGGAGATCCAGCGCCGCTACCGCTCGACAGCCATCGTGATCAGCCACGACACGAAGGCGGTCTTCGAGGTCGCCGATAACGTGGTCCTTCTGCACGGCGGCCGCGTCGTTGACGAAGGGCCGAAGGAGGCGATCAGGAGCTCCGCCAAGGAGTTCACCCGCCAGTTCATCAGGGGAGCGGTCGAGGGACCGCTGCAGATGGACTGAGGAGCCTGGGATGCGTTACGTGATCCTCGCCGCGGTCAAGCTGAAGTGGGCGGTCGCCCTGGCTTCGCTGATCGGGCTCTCTATGCTCCTGCCGCGAGTGCTGGTCGACCCGACCGCCACCTCCTACACGCTGCGAGTCCCGCTGGACTCGGCCGCGGGCCTCTATGCGGGCAGCGACGTCGAGATCGCCGGGGCCAAGGCGGGACGGATCGACGCCGTCGGCCTCCAGGACGGAGTCGCGATCGCCTCGATAAGGATCGACGCTCAGTACGCGCCGGTTCACAGCGACGCCACGGTCACGCTGCGCCCCAAGAGCCTGCTCGGGGAGAAGTACCTGGCGCTCGATCCCGGCAAGGCCCCCTCGACGCTGAGCTCGGGTGCCCAGCTGCCGCGGACGCACGTTGCCGCCGCGGTCGAGCTCCAGGACGTCTTCAACACATTTGACCAGCCGACTCGCGACAAGCTGCAGGTGGCCATCGACGAGCTGGGCGGCGGCCTGGCGGGCGAGGGCATGGTCCAGAACCGCGGCCTCAGCGCGGGCAGCCAGGACCTGACCGACCTGGCCGCGGTCGCCGACCAGCTGGCCCAGCGCGACCGCGACCTGCGCGACGTGATCGGCGCCTTGAGCCAGGTCACGAGCGAGCTCGCTCAGTCAGACCGGCGCACTCAGCTCGGCCAGCTGATCAAGAACACCGAGGCCTTGATGAAGACGCTGGCCGACCAGGACGCGCAGATCCAGCGCGCGCTCGGGGAGACAAACGCGGCTTTGAGCCGCACGGATGCCGCCCTCCAGGGCACCGGCGGCAACCTCAACAACATCAACCACTCGCTGGCGACCACCGTTCACGCGGCGGACCAGGTGACCGGCGACCTGAGCAGTGGCATGAACGTCCTGATGCCGCGCCTGGACGAGTTCATCACCGGAATCCAGGAGGGACCTCAGGTCTTCGGCGGCTACGACCAGAACGGCTACGCGACTCGCATCAGCCTGATCGGCGGCACCGGAACCGTCGGCCTGCCCAGCCCGGACGTCCCGGCCGGTCAGCGTAGCAGCGCCTCGACGCCGGCGGGGCAGCGCCCCGCGATCGTTCCCGGCTCCAACGACAACCTGGGCGGCGTCATCGGCTTCATTCTGGCCACGCCGGCGCCCCCATCCCAGCAGGGGCTCCAGCCGTGAGGAGCCACCGCAACCTTCCGATCTTCCTGGGCTATGCCCTGATCAGCCTGTGCGTGCTCGGCTACCTGGGCATGCAGATGGGGGGCGAGTTCCTGTTCGACCACCCGTACGCGGTCAAGGCTGAGTTTGCGAGTGCGGCTGAACTGGTTCCGGGGGACGACGTGACCATCGCCGGCGTCCGGGTCGGCAAAATCGACTCGCTGCAGCCGGGCGGGGGCGGGGGAGCGGTCGCCCAACTGCTCATCCACAGCTCGTACGCACCGCTCTACCGGGACGCCAGGGCTGTCGTGCAGTCGAAGAATCTGCTCGGCGAGTCCTACGTCGAGCTCAACCGGGGGACCGCCGCCGCGGGTCCGATGCCGGACGGAGGTGGGATCCCCGAGTCGAAGACGTTGACCCCGGTCGAGGTGGATCGCATCCTGAGCGTGCTCGACAGCGACACGCGCGACCGGCTCACGCTGCTGATCAACAACCTGGGCGAGGCGACCGCCGGCAACGGCGCCAACATGAACGTGTCGGCGAGCGACCTGCGGTCGCTGGCGTCGTCGCTGTCGCGGATCGCGACGGCGGTCGCCTCACAGTCCTCGGACCTCGACACGCTGATCTCGAGCCTGACCAAGATCCTGCAGACGCTGGCCACCTGGCACAGCGAGTTCCGGGCCATGATCACCGATTGGGATCGGCTGATGGCGGCTCTAGCCCAGCGCGAGCAGGCGTTGGAGGGGACCGTGCGTGAGAACGCGCGGGTGATGGCGATCTTCGACCAGGCGCTCTCCGGGAGTGCCGCCTCCGATCTTCACAACGCGATTGCCGAGGGGCCGCAGACGATCGACAACGCCAACCGGTACCTCGACGACGCCAACGTGGTCTACCCACGGCTGGCCGACAACGCCAACTCGATAGCCGCCCTCTTCTACGAGCTGGCGTCGGTCATGAGCGGCGTCGATCCGACCACCGGCCGGCACATGTGGCGCGTGTATGTGACGCAAGACAACCCGGGCACCGTCAGCCTGCCCTGCAACCCGTACCTGCAGCCGTGCGGCGTCGACGGTAGGCCGATTACGCAGCCGAGCCCGGCACCATGAGGAGACGCACCCTGAGCAGCTTGGTCATCGTGTCCGCCTTCGCGGCGGTCTGCGTCGCCGGCATCGCCTTCCTCGCCATCGGTCTCGGCCTGGAGGTGCCGGGGAAGGCCGGTTGGGCCCTCTCCGCCAACTTCGCCGCCGCCGAAGGGCTGGTGACGCAGGCGGACGTGTCCGTCGCGGGCGTCAAGGTCGGGCGCGTGGTCGGTATCCGCCACGCGAGTGACGGCGGAACCGTCGTCGACATGCGCATCGACGACGACATCAGCCTGCGCAAGGACGTCCAGGCGATCGTCCGCCCGAAGAGCCAGCTGGGCGAGAAATACGTCCTCCTGGTCCGCAACCGGCAGAGCACAGCGCCCGCCGCTCCGGACGGCTACATGATCCCGCGCGCGCAAACCGGGTCGGCCGTGGAGATCGACTCCATCCTGCAGCAGATGGACCCCCAGGCGCGGGCAGCCTTCACGACAACTCTCCGCCAGCTCGGCGTCGCCGTCGACGGCCAGGCGGGCAACGTCAACCAGTCGCTGCCGCCGCTGGCCGACACGGCGGCCAACTTCCGGCCGCTCGCGCAAACCGCCGAGGCGCGGCAGCAGAACATCGACCGGATCCTGACCGACTTGAACACGATCATGCAGGCGCTCGCGGATGAGCAGGACTCGCTCGGACAGATCGTCGACAGCGGCAACACCGCCTTCGGCGCCATGGCGCGGCGCGACCAGGACCTGGCGGGAACCATCCAGCAGGCGGATGCGCTATTCACCTCGCTCGACACCACCTTCGCGGACCTGACGCCCGCCGACCGCGCGAGCCTGGAGAAGGCGCCGCCCACGATCCAGACCGGACGCAACCTCCTCTCGCTCACCAACCCGGACCTCGACCGGCTGCTGCCCGAGCTCCTGCTCGCCCAGGTCAACTACCCGAGCAACCAGCTCAACGTCACCAGCCCGGAGGCCATCACGCTCGCCTACGAGTGGGAGTCCGCCTTCGCGCAGCGGGACGCCTTCGGCCACTCCTTCCGCTTCACGAACATCAACGACTTCCAGCCACCGGCGCAGCCTGCCGGTCAACCGCCGGCCGCTTCGCCGCCAGCGACCGGCAACGGGGCCGCTACTCTTCCAGGGGCGCTCCAATTTCTCCTCGGAAGCGCGCCATGAAAGTCGCACTCGCGGTCGTTCTCTCGTTGGTCGGGTTGGGCGGCGCCGGTTACGGCTTCTGGAGCCAGGCCCAGCCGTACGAGGTGACCGGCTACTTCCAAAGCGCGGACCAGCTGGTCCCCGGCAACGACGTCGTACTCAACGGCGTGCCGGTCGGCACGGTGGAGCAGGTGAGCGTGGCGCCGGACAGCTCCGCCGCGGGCGCCCTCGTGAAGATGAAGCTGGACGCCAGGCACATACCGCTTCACCAGGGGACGCGGGCGACCATCCGGCCGCAGGGCGTGCTGGGAACCATGTACGTCGAGCTGACGCCCGGCGGCGGTCCGGCGCTGGCGCGCGGCGGGATCATTCCGCTCCAGGACACCGCCGCCCCGGTGACTCTGGACGAGGTCAACGACATCTTCGATCCGGCAACCCGGGAGCGCGTTCACACGCTGACGATCGAGGGAGGCAAGACGTTCGCCGGCGCCGGCCAGGACCTCAACGTCCTCCTCCAGACCCTCCCGCAGCTCTCGACCGACGCCAGGGACATCTCGGCACAGCTGGCGGCGCGGGACAAGGAGATCGACGCCCTTCAGCAGGAGTTCGACCGGGTGGCGGCGATGATGGCCGGCGAAGCGGAGGCGCTGAAGCGCGACCTCGCCAACGGGGCCTCGGTGCTCCAGGTGCTGGCGGCGCATGAGGCCAATCTGCAGGCGGAGCTCGTTTACGCCAACCAGGCCCTGAGCAAGCTCAACCAGGCGCTCGGCGGGCACGAGAAGGATCTCAACCAGATCCTCAAGCAGATGCCGGCCCTGCTCGACGATCTGCAATCGTTCCAGGCCCACTCGACGACCGCGCTGGCGATCATTCACCCCTGCGTCGGCGACATCCTGACGATGCTCAACGAGATGCAGAGCGCAACTCAGTACAAGACGCCCAACGGCTCATCCGACGGCCAGGGCTACCAGCTCCGGACCGATTCGGTCATGCCGCCGCCGTCCAACGGCTCATTCGCGCCCACCGTCACCTGCTCGGGCGGAGGCCCGCAACCATGAGGTTGACGAAGGGCAACCCCGTCGCCGCCGGCGCGGCGCTGCTCGCCGGGTGCTTGGTGGTCGTGCTCGCCGCCGTCGGCATCAACCTCAACTTCGGCCTGCCCGGCAACCTCAGCCTGGGCTGGCCGCCGGGCTTCGACTACACGCTCTCGGCCGCCTTCGACGACGCCAACGGGCTGGCCAAGGGCGCCGACGTGGTCATCGCCGGCGCCGAGGTCGGCCAGGTGACTAATGTGCAAGCCTCGGGCCGGCAGGCGGTGGCCACTATGCGGATCGACCGCAACTACTCTCCACTCCACCGGGGGACGGTCGCCCGCATCCGCTACTCGACACTGCTGGCCCAGAAGTACGTCGAGCTGACCCCGGCAGCCGGGTCGCCGGAGATCCCCAACGGCGCCCGCATCCCCTCGACCTCGACCATCACCCCTGTCGATTTCGACCAGTTCCTGTCCACGCTGGATCCTCAAACTCGCGGCGACCTGCAGACGCTGGTTCAGCAAGCGGGGGGTGGGGTCGCGGGCCGGCAGGAGGCGATCAATGCGCTCCTGGACGACCTCGGCAACCTGGCCGTCGAGTCACGAGCGGGACTCTCGACGCTCCACACCCATGACTCGGACATCGGAAACATCACCACCAACCTCGACATCACCAGCCGCCGGCTGGCGCAGAGCCGCGACAACCTGGGCGGCCTGGTCGAGAACACGAATGTCGTCAACGGCACCATCGCGTCGCAGGACGCGAGCATGGCGGGGCTGATCGAACACCTGGCCAACACGATGACCGACTTCGACACAACGCTCAATGGCGAGGAGGGCAACTTCCACGAGACGGTGACGACGTTCGATCCCTTCCTGGTCCAGCTCAACGGGACGCTGGCCTACGTCGGCCCGTACCTGCACAACAACCTGGGCTCGCTCCAGACCGGCCTCAACGTCCTGATCCCCGAAATCGGCTCTGCGATCGCCGAGCAGGACGCCAACGGCAGCTACCTGCGCCAGTACCTGATTGTCGACTGCCGGTGGGACTCGATTCAGAAAGACAAGAGCCAGAACGCGTGCCCCGCCGCTCCGTCCACCGCACAGGCCCAGCCGAACCAGGCGCCCCCGCCCGCTGCCGCTCCGCCGAAGACGCCGACGCCGATTCCGTCGCTTTGCCCTTCGCTGCCGCCGGCACCCAAACCGCCGGTGCCGACACCCACGCCAACCCTGGCGCCCTGTCCCTCGCCACTGCCGCCGTGCTTGCCCGCTCCCGGGCGGCCGACGCCGACCCCGCTCCCGACGCCCTCCCCTGGCACCTGCATCCCGGGCCCGGGTCTCATCAATCCACCCGGGACACCGGTGCTGCCGCTCCCCGAGCCCTCCCTGCCCGGGGTGCTCACCGGCCTCGCCCAGGGAGGCCTGTGATGCGGATCCACGCCCCCTGGCCTCTGATGCGAGTGCCGGCTGCGACTGCCCAGCGCCGGCGCGAAATGCCGGCCGCCAGCAAACGCCTGATCGGCTTGGCAACGACCGCGTTCGCGGTGTTGGCCCTGGTGCTGGTCTTCCGGCCGCCGACCCTGCCTTGGAGTCAGCCGCTCCACATGCACCTGGCGGCCTCCAGCTTTGGCGCGCTCAACCCAGCGGCCGCCGTCTACCTGGGCGGGATCAAGGTGGGCACCGTGCAGTCGATCCGGACTGATCGAGGCCAGTCGATGCTCGACGTGTCGATCGATCCCGCCTACCGCGACCACATCCACCAGGACGCCAGCGCCACCATCCGCGGGCACGGCCTTCTGGGTCCGCAATATGTCGATCTCGATGGTGGGCGCGCCGGCACCATGCCCGACGGCGGGACGATTCCGCCTGGCCGCGTCAAGGTCGCCGTCCAGCTGGACGAGGTCCTGAACACGCTGCAGCCCGATGTCCGGGAGAACCTGAAGACGCTGCTGGTCGAACTCTCGAAGGGCTCCGACGGCCGGGGTGAGGACGTCAACAGCGCAATCCACGCCCTGGGCCAGTCGCACGCGCAGCTGCAGACGGTGGCGGGGACCCTTCGTGGCCGTGACCAGGACCTGGCCGACTTCTTCACGTACTCCGAGCAGCTGAACCGCGACATCCAGTACGCCCCGATCGACCGCCAGATCGCCGACACCGATCCCGTGCTCCAGGCCCTCGTCAACGTCGAGGACAGCCTTGGCTCCGGCATCGACGAGACCGCGAACACGCTCCGCGGACTCAACATTGTGATGGACGGCAACCAGCAGAACCTGGCCTACATCCTCCAGAACCTGGCGCCCAACATGCTCCGCGTCCGCACGGCCGTGGCCGCCGGCGACCGGCTGGTTGTCGGCGTCAACCCCTCGCTGCCGTCGTTGATGGCGGCGGCCGTCGAGACCAAGTCAGCCTTCTCCTACTCGGATGCCAACGGCCACTACGTCAAGGTGATGTCGATCACCGGTCCCTGCAGCGCCGGCCTGCCGGCCGGCTGCGGCACGCCAAGAGGGGATGTCGCCGGCCCGGGACAGCCATCCGCACAGTCGTCGCCGCCGTCACAGAGCAGCGACGAGCAGCTGATCAAGGCGCTGCTCGGGGAGGGCGCACCCTGATGGCCCTCCTCAAGTCGCCCCTCGGGATGTCGGTAGGAGTCCAGGCGGAAGAGAAGCCAATGCTGCTCCGCCGCGCTCTGGCAGGCCTCCTGGGCGCCCTCGCCCTGAGCTGCCTGCTGGCCGCCGGCGCGCCTCGCCTGAACACCGAAGCGGGGATCGAGCTGCTGGCCGGCACGGGATCGCAGAACTACCGCGACGAAACCGCCTACGCGGCCACCTTCGGCTCGGATCCGATCGTGGTTGAGCTCGAGGCGGCGCCCGGCCAGCAGCTGCTCTCGCCCCAGCACATGGTCGGCCTGGCCGGAATGGAGGGTCAGCTGGCCCGGATCCACGGAGTCAAGCGGGTCTACGGTCCCGGCACCCTTGTCAATACCTTCGCCGGCGCGGTCACGTCGCGGGCGCTCGACATCTGCGGGCAGGAAGGCAAAGCGGCCGAGGACAAGGCGACCGCCGACGCCAAAGCCGCGGGCAAGTCGGCGGCCGATCAGACCGCGGCCGGCCAGCAGGCCTTCGATGCCGCCGTTCGGGCCTGCGCGAACCGTCTGACCGCCCAATACCCGACGCTCGGCCTGCCGGCGGTCGACAACCCGACCTTCTACAACGAGATCTTGCTGGAGCCTGGCGGCCAGAAGGTGCGTCCCTTCTGGGTTTGGGCGATGCCCGACACCAGCCACGCGCTGATCCAGGTCCGGATGGATGGGTCGGCGACGCCTGATGACGTGCGCACCGTCCTCGACCGCATCGACTCCCAGTCCCACCGCAAAGAGCTGGCCGGGCTGCGGGCCCACGTGACCGGCGGCCCCGCGCTGGCCGTGTCACTGGCCGATTCGGTCCGCAGCTCTCTGATCTGGCTGCTTCCGCTGACGCTGCTCGCGATGCTGCTGGTGACCGCCTTCGCGATTCGGGCTCCGCTCCGCCTGCTCGCGCTGCCGCTGGCGGCTCTCGCCGGGCTCTGGACCGCCGGCGCCGCCGGTTGGCTGCGAGTGCCTCTGACGCCCGCGACCCTTGCCGTGATCCCGGTCGTGCTCGGGCTGACCACCGATTACGTGATCCAGTCGGTGAACCGGCTGGCCGAGGAGGAGGGATCCGCCCGTGCCCGCATCACGGGCATGATCCGCTCGATCCTCCCCGCGACCTCGGTCGCCGCCCTGGCGACAGGCGTCGCCATGCTGGCCTTCGCGCTCTCACCGATACCGCTGGTTCGCCAGTTCGCCTTTTTCATGGCCCTGGGCGTGGTCGGTTCATGGGGTGTGAGCGTCCTCGTGGGAATCCCCGTGCTCGCGATCGCCGCCGAGCGCTTTCCACGCCTGGCGCCGTCCAGGGCGCCAGCGGCGTGGGAGGCGATTCAGCGGGTCGGGAGCCTCCGCCTGACGCCGGCTCTCGCCCTGGCCGCGATTGGCCTCCTGGGGTGGGCCGCGATGCCCTTCGTGAAGCTGGAGACCGACCCCGCCCAGCTGATGCCGGCCGCCAGCAAGGCGGTGGCAGAGGCGCAGCATGTCCAGCACGCGGTCGGCCTGGTGGGGGAGGTCGACCTGGTTCTCAAGGCGGACCGCGGCCACGACGTGACCTCTCCCGAGGCAGTCGCCTGGCTGAAGCAGGCGACCGACCGCGCTACCAGCACCGATCTCCGGCCTCTGATGGGACTCTCCGGCTTCCTCACCGCCTTCAACAACGGCAGCCCGCCCGACAGCAGCACGACCCAGCTGATCCTGCAGCGGCTGCCGGACTACTTCACGGGGGCTGTCGTCAGTGGCGACCACCACCTCGCGCGCTCAATCTTCGGGGTGTCGCGGCTGACCTCGGTCGACGACGATCGCGCGCTGGTGGCGCGACTGGACGCGGCGGGCAACCCGCCGGCGGGCTACCACGCCTACCCGGCCGGTCTCGCCGTGCTCGCTGCGCAGGCGCTCTCTCAACTCGAGACCGACCAGCTGTGGCTCAACGTGCTCGCGCTCGCACTCGTGCTGGTGATCCTCCTGGGCGCTTACCGGCGTCCGCTGCCGGCGCTCCTGGCGGTGCTGCCGACAGCGGTTGCGGCGGGGTGGGCGACGGCGCTTCTGGCCGCGCTCCGAGTCAGCTCGGGGCCGATCACGATCCTGCTCGCAGGTGTTGTGGTCGCATTCGCGACGGAGTTCAGCGTTCTCTGGCTCAGCCGCTACCGCTCCGAACGGGCGGCGGGAACGCCGGCGGCCGAAGCGTCGGCAACGGCTTCGGCGCGTATCGGGCCGGCGATCGCCGCCAGCGCCCTGGCCCTGGCCGCCGGCTTCTTGGTCCTGGTGGTCAGCCCGGTTCCCATGGTGCGCGACTTCGGCCTGGTTTGCGGCCTCGACCTTGCCCTGGCGACGATCGCAGTCCTCGCCTTGCTGCCACCAATGGCGAGGGCCTGGCTGAAGTAACCCCGGCCGCGAGAGCGACGCGCCTTCGTCGCAACACCTGGGTTTTTCGCAAGCTCTCCCCCTAAGTCTTTACAAGAACTTTCGGTTTCTTAATGGACCCCCTCCGGGCATGCCGTAAAGTTCCGCTTGCACTAATTCGGTTGGGAGGACAACTCAAAGCGATGACCTGGAAGCAGCAGCTGATCGGAGCGGCGGTCGCCGTCGCAACCCTGGCGGTTCTTGCTCTCGGCGCCGGCGCCGACTGGTACGGCTAAACCGTAAGAGCCAAGATGGCCCCGGCCTTCGGGCCGGGGCCATTTGTTTTTTCCGAGGATCCTCGGTCGCTCCCGCAGCCTGCTGATGGAGAGCAATAAACTCAATCGCGGCATATGTTCCGCTGGCTGACAGCCGGCGAGTCGCACGGCCCGCAGCACACCGTCATCATCGACGGCGTCCCCGCCGGCCTTGAGCTCTCCGCCGAAGACCTGAGACGAGACCTGGCCCGCCGTCAGGGTGGCTACGGTCGTGGCGACCGCCAGAAGATCGAGGTCGACGCGGCCGAGATCGTCGGCGGAGTCCGCGGCGGCCTTACGCTCGGCAGCCCTATCGCGCTGGTCGTCGTCAACCGTGACCACGCCAACTGGATCCCTCAGATGACTGCTGGTAAGGAGGGATTTCAGCCCAAGCCGGTAACCCGTCTTCGCCCAGGGCACGCCGATCTGGCGGGCACGCTCAAGTTCGACCACCAGGACGTCCGCAACGTTCTCGAGCGTTCCAGCGCGCGCGAGTCAACGGCGCGAGTTGCCGCCGGTGGGGTGGCGCGAGCCCTGCTCCGCCGCTTCGGTATCCGGATCGTGAGCTTCGTCCAGTCCATCGGGCCGATCGACATAGGCTATGACGGCGTCGACGTGGCGACCCTGACCGAAGAAGACATTGCAGCCTCACCCGTTCGTTGTCCGGATCGCGAAGCGACGCGGCGGATGATGGAGCTGATCGACGAGGCACGCGAAGCGGGCGACACGCTGGGCGGCAGCT
>CAZHAC010000013.1:0-24886 GCA_964529765.1 uncultured Actinomycetes bacterium | reverse complement strand
CTAGCGAATGTCAGGCGTGCGCGGTATCTCGGATAAGCGGCTGAGATTCTCGTACCGGGTTCTCAATGAGTCCCATACGCGCAACCCAGAGCACGACATCCGCCCGGCTCCGCAGGTCGAGCTTCCGGTAAACGCTCGTGACGTGATTGCGTACGGTCTTCTTGGTCGTGCCACGTCCAGCCGCGATGGCGTCGATTGGGATCGCCTGGCCCAGCTGCAGAAGAATTTCTCGTTCCGTTTTTGAGAGGTGGCTGTAGGCGAGTGCCGCAGCGTCTCGTGTCCGAGGCTCGAGCGGCCGCCGAGCCAGCTTCGAGGACATGACGAAATGCCCGCGAAGCATCGCCAACACTCCTGCCGCGAACTCCGCGTCGGAGACTCCAGCGCTGAACAGTCCTCGTGCACCGGCCTGGATAGCGTCCTCGACCCGCACTTCCTCGTCGTGATCGGCGAGCAGACCCACGGGCGGCAAACCGAGGCCGCTCAGCTGTCGCGCCACGTCGTGACCGCTAACGGGTTCGGCGGCAAGCTGACAGAGAACCAGGTCTATCGGCATTCTGTCGAGCACCTCGAGCGCGGTGTCGGAACGCGAACAACACGTCACGTGTGAGTTCAGCGGAGGGCCCGAGAGCATGCGCTCCAGGGCCGAGCGGACGAGCTGGCGTCGCTCGATCAGCAGGATGTGGACCTGGCCGGCGTCCCTTTCCTCGGAATGGAGTCCGCCGTTGACCACAGCGGGAATGTATCGACGCCGATTGCGTCGAGTAATGGGGAAGGTGTCCCCCAGAGAAAGGACAATTAAGCGGAGGTTTTCCGGGTGCGAGTGTTGGAGCGAATCGACTCGCGAACAGGCGGCTAAAGGACCGCTCGAAAGACTTTCCGCTTACCCCGCGCGGACCGCTGGGCCGGTCTGCAGGAATCAGGTGTCACCTGCGGTGTGGTAAGGACGCGCGCGCGAAGCCCGCGTTTTCGAGACAATCGCCCAGAACGCGCGGTTGGAGCGCAGTCCGTCGCGGATTCCCGACCAGTACTGCAGGTTGGAGACCGAGCTCAGTGCCGCGTAGGAGACCCGCTCCAGGCGCAGCGCGTAGGCGGCGAGTCCGATCCAGCACACCGCACTGACAATCAGGCGCTTTCTCCGCGTCCCGGAAAGCGCAAGCCGAACCGCCGCACGGTTGAGCGGATGGCGGTCGTGATAGCAGCCGATTATCGAGTCCAGGCCGCCGGCATAGCCACGCTGGCGGTAAATCGCCACGTCGAGGTTTCCGTAGAGGCGTGCCGTCGATAGCCAGGTGCCGAGATCGTGGTATCCGCAGTGGGTTCCGTTGGCTAGCGGGATGAAGACGAATTGAGCGCCCGCAGCCTGGAGGCGGAATCCAAGATCGACATCCTCGTTCCGCGCCAGCCCGACATCGAAGCCACCGGTGGCCAGCAGCAGGCGGCGTGTGACAGAGACATTTCCGCTGTAGAAGCGGATCGCAGACGGGTGTTCGTCCTTGTTCTCCAGCGCCCGATACTTCTTCTCCTGGACGAGCTCCTCGTACCGCGTCCAAGCGCTGCGCCGGATGCTCGAGTCTGGAGAGAACCGACCGAGAGCTACCAGGCTGGGCGAGCCGGCATGAGCTCGAACGTGCTCGGCGACCAGCCGCGGCGACGGGATGATGTCATCGTCCAGGAACAGCACGACTTCGCCACGAGCGGCCCGGACACCTGCATTGCGGGCGCCGGCGACTCCGCCGCGCCGGCGCTCGATGACCTCCATGGCGAAGCTCGTGGTCATGTTCCTCAACGCTTCGGCGGTGCCGTCGGTCGCCCCGTCGACTACGACCACGGCGTCGAAGGCGCCTGGCTCTACGTCCTCCTGCTGATCGAGGGTCTGGAGAACGCGTGTCAACAGCGGCAGACGATTGCGCGTCGGAATGACGACCGTCAGGAAGGGCCGTGCTGAGGAAGTAACGCCAATCGGGCCGCCCGAATCGTCGAGCGTGACCTCCGCCACAGGGCGACTCTAGAAATCCGGCTGTGGATGGTGAATGGGCCGATCGGGAGCGGTCGCGGCGAGCGTCCAGGCTGCTCGGGACGGCGGCCCAGGAGTGTCATAGAGATCCCATTCCAGGCCATGACGCCCCATTTCTAGGATGGCGGCGGTGCTGGAAACGCGGCCGGCGACGACTCAGCGCGGCGCGGCCGAAGCCGCCTGGGCCGACGGCTGGCAGTGGGTCCTCGACCTCCGCCAGTCCTTCGCGGGACTGCTCGACACCGTGCTGATTCTGGCGGACACCAAGGACGCCGGCGAGGAGATTGACGACGGTGGGACGGCGCTGAACCTCTGCCTGGTCTTCAGTGCGATGCAGCAGATCCTCAGCGACCACCTGCACCGCCACTTCTACGACCCCGGCGGCCTGTCCGGCCGGCTCGGCCCGGCAGCCGTGCTCGCCAGGCTGGCGACGGCCGTCGCGATCCGGCTGCGCCGGGCATGGGTCCGCGCCTTTCGCAGCGACCTGGTCGCCCTGGAAGCCGAGCTTATGCGGCTCCAGGTCGAGTTCGCTTCCGCCCATCTGATCGGCGGGGCCGCGGCGGCGGACGCCGTTCGCAGGAACCGCAATCGCCTGACCGCTCTCGGCGGGCACCGGCTGCCGGCTTCCCTAGGTCGCTGGCGGCTGAAGATTCCGGGGGCGTTCCGTTCCATGGACCTGTACCCGGAGGACTGCGCCCTGCTTGCGCGCAAGGCCGCGCCGCTGATCGGCGACCTGCGGACGCCTGTGCTCGTCGTCGGCGTGCGCACCAGCGGCCTCTACATGGCTCCACATGCGGTGGCCGCACTCAAGAGCGACGGGTTCTCGGCGACCTCGATCCTCACCATCCGGCCCGGCGTTCCCCTGCTCCACCACGAACTACTGGAGGTCCGGCGCGTGGCCGCGGCGGGCGGCTTGGCAATTGTCCTCGACGACCCGACCTGGTGGGGCACCGCCTACGCGCGCAGCATCGCGGCCCTGGCCGCAGCGGGCATGCCCCGGGACCGCATCTGCGCGGCACTGTGCGAGATCGGCAACCAGCCGGTTTTGAGGTTCCTCCATCGCAGCGACGAACTGCTGCCGCAGGAACTCTCCAGGGTCTGGGCGGGGTTGGTGTCCGCCCCCAATGTGCTGCTCAAACGTGGCGAGTGGGCGATCGACAGGCTGATGGAGAACTCGACTGTGGAGCGGACGCTGAACCGGCCGGAATTCCTGGCCGCGCTGGGTGCGGATTCGGTGTCGGTTCTCAGCGGCTACGACCTCGGAGCCGCGGGTGAGGCGCCCCCGCCTGGATTCGACCCACCCAAGACGCGAGCGCCCCAGCGCCAGGGACGCCGGTTCCACGTCAAGAAGGTTTTCGAGGTCGAGCTCCTCCACGGCGCCCGCCGGGAACGGATGCGCGTGCTCGCCAAGGGGGCTGGGCTTGGGTTCTTCGGCGTGCATTCGCTGATCGCCGCTCGGGCGCTGACCGGCCTGGTCCCGCCTGTCCTCGGGCTCCACAAAGGCGTTCTCTTCTGCCGTTGGATCGAGGACGGTGCCCGACCAGCCCGGAGCCGAGCTCTGGCATCGGTGATCGGCACGTATGCGCGCGCGCGAGCTCAGCGGCTTGCGCTGCCAGACGCGCCGGCTGGGGTCTTCGAAGGCAAGGCTGTGCTGACCAGCGCCCGGCGAGCAGCACGCGTGCTCACACGCGGGCTTGGTCGCACCGGCCCGATCGCGCAGTTTCGTGCCGAAGAGGAAATCCTCGCCGTCATCCGATCGCCCCGCTGTGTGGTCGACGGCCAGATGAGGCCGAGCGAATGGATCGCCCTCGGCGACGGATCAGTGGTCAAGACGGATTTCGAGGAGCACGGGTTCGACATCAGCGACCGGGGCGTCGTCGATCCGCTGTTCGACGTCGCCCAGGCGATAACCGCGTTCGGTTTCGATCAGCACCTCGAGAAGGCGCTCTTGAGCGCTGCCGGCGATCCCGGACCTGGAGCCGCTGACCGGCTGCTGGTCCACCGGCTCGCCGCCGGCGCCGAGGAGCTCGACTCGCTCCACATCGAGCTCCCCGACCACCAGGACGTGGATGGGCGCCGGCGCTACGCCGCCCGGCTCGCCGGCGCCGAGGATTCCCTCACCCGGGCCGTCAACTCGTACCTGGCCCGAGCGGTGCCTGCCGAGCAGGCGAGCCTGGCCGATAAGGTCTGGGTCCTCGACCTGGACGACACGCTGGAAACCGATCGGCTCGGCTTCCCGGCCTCCAGCCCTGCAGGCGTGCGCGCGCTGAGAATCCTGGAGCGGCATGGAGCCAGGGTCCTGCTGGCATCCGGCCGCAGTCTCGTGGAGGTCATCGAGAGGTGCCAGACCTTCCAGCTGGCGGGCGGGGTCGCCGAATACGGCGCGGTTGCCTGGGATGCGAGCACCGGCCGAGCAATCCCGCTCGTCGACGACGGATCCCTGTATGAACTCGAGCGTCTGCGGTCAGCCGTCGCCGAGACGACCGACATTCTGGTCGATCCTCGCTACCGCTTTTCGCTCCGGCTGTTCACCCACGGCGCGAGGGGACGTCGCGGCATCGACTCCGAAGCGATCCGGACGCTGGTGCGCCGGCTCGGCCTGCGCACTCTCGGAGTCACCGAGGGCTGGCGCAAGACCGTCGTTGTCGCGGAGGGGTCGGACAAGGCGGTCGGCCTGCAACGACTGCTTCGATCGCTGGGCGCCGGCCCCACCGTCGACCATGCTGTAGGCGACGGTTTCACCGATCTCGAGGTGCTGAGGCTCGCTCGCCGGCGCCATGCCCCCGCCAACGCGGGCCCCGAGCTGCGCGCGCTTCGCAGGCAGCTCGGCATCGCCATCGAGTCCCGGCCCTACCAGGCCGGCGTCCTCCAGGCGGTGCAGCGCTCCGTCCATCGCGGCGGCGACTGCGAGGAGTGCGAACAGGTCCGCGAAGGTCCCCTGTGGCGGCTTCTCGCCCTCCAAGACCGCGCACGCGCGGGGAAGCTCGCATACCTTCTGCACCCGTCCTCAACCCGCTTCCTCGAACTCTGATAGGACTGGACCACGCCGTGAGGCCTGGCTTTGCCAGGCCGTGTGAGTCCGTGATCCAGGCGTTGGGGACGACGCGACGCCGACTCAAAGGAAAGTAGGGTTCGGGGGAGGAACCGCAGGTTCTTCCCCCGTTCTCGGACGGGCAAACACGAAGTAGATCGTCTGCCGGCCGTCGAGAGTTCCCGGCTCCCAGCGGCGACCAACGACCGCGCCACCGGCGGCGGCGACCATTCGGTCCACGTTGTGGATGTGCGAGGAGTCCCAGGCGCGGCGTTCAGAAGCCGGCATCAGCTGGTTGTCGTGAAGCGGGTGGGCGAGAGCGGCAAAGGCACACGATGTCCGACTCCGTCGAAGCATGGACGCCACTACCGCTGCGGCACGCTCCTCGTCGAGATAGAGAAGGACCCCCGCGCAAAAGACGACGTCATAGCGGGTGCCGCGCCCGAGGACTGAGTCCAGATCCTCCATGTCACCGGTCTTCAGCTCGACTCGAGAGCCGGCCTGTGCGAGCAAACGCGTTCCCTCAGCCACCGCCCGACTGTCGATGTCAACGCCGTGAAGGATCGTGGCCGACGGGAAAACGTGTTCCTCCAGGTAGCGCAGGTTGTTGCCGACAGAGCAGCCGACGTCGAGCACCGAGCTGATGGCGCGCGGCTCTACTCCCAAGCTGGCCAGCTGGTCCAGGAGGGCGGTGAATAGCTGGAGGCGCGAGGTCTCGATCGAGGACTGGAAGCGGGCGCCGGAGTAGTAGACGGCGTACGCGAGATGGTTCGACCAGAGAAACCGGTGGAACTCGCGGTTGTCGTGTTCGGCCAGGTCGCCGATGGCCAGCATCGAGTACCGGAGCCGCCGCGCCTCGCTAAGGCTGGACGAGTTGCTGATCCCGATGGCGGCCTGCTTGCGCACGCCGAGCGGCACCGCCGACCAGAGGGCCGTCTTGACCGCTGTTTTGGCCAGCCGCTTGAGGCTTGCCGTGGCAGAGCTCATCCAGGAATGCTTGGCGGCTTTCGCGCATGCACAACCTGGTGCGCCCCGAGCGCGCTCAGGATCGGCATTCCGCGATCGGCGAGCGCCTGGAGGCGGCGGTACAACCGCACACCGGCGGGGCCGGGAAGCAACGGGTGGGCCATGAACGAGAATGGCCCAAAGCCCACGGTTTCTCCGTAGACGATCTCGAGCCCGGCGCCTCTGAGCATCTCCTCGAACCGCCACGGCCAGATCAGGCGCGGATGAAATGCCGCGTCGGACGCCGGATCCGCCAGCAGCCGCCGGACCTCCTCGGCGCACGCCCGGAGCCAGGCGAGAGAGGGTGAGAAGCGCGGGTCAAGGAGGTGGTTGAGGCGAGCGCGATTATCCGACGTCACGATCAGGTGGCCGCCGGGCCGAAGGACGCGTGCCAGCTCTCGAAGGGCCGCCGCCGGAGAGTGGAGCCAGGGAATGACGCCGAGCGCGACGGCTAGATCGAAAGAACCGTCCGGAAACGGCATTTGGTGCACATCGGCCTGCTGAAACCGCACGCGTGCGGCGAGGTCCTGACGTTTGAGCAGCCCGGATGCGATCTCAAGCATCTCGGGAGCGGTATCGATGGCGACCAAGCGCATCCTGCGGGCGGCAAGGTCGAGCGTCAGGTAGCCGGCGCCACATCCGACTTCGAGCGCGGAACTCCCTTGGGTGAGCCTGAGCTGGTCGACCAGTCTCAGCGCGCGCCGCTGGCGATCCTGGAAGACGGCTCCGACTACGTCGTCGCGCTGGTACAGATCTCGCCAGTACCCAGCGGTGTCGCGGAAATGCGCGCGCACGGCCTCCTCGCCGGATGCGCCTCGGCGCAGCCGAGGCTGCATGCCGCCTCCCTGCTCGTCGGGGAGGTGTCCCGGCGAAGCCGAGACGGAGGGGTCCGGCGAGGCGTCGCCGCGCGCCGGCGTGGGAGGGGCTGATGGCCGTGCGGGGGCACTGGGGCCTGTTGGAACGCTACTCGCGCGCATGCCGGGTGGCCTCCCGCTGAGCGGCCGCCGCGCCGCAGGCGCTGTAGGCGTGCCGTGCCGGTGATGCGTTCGTAAACGTCGCTGCGGTCTCCTGCTCAAGGTCAAGGGGTTTCAGCCGGCGCCGAAAGGCTGCGGCTCGGCGAGACACGCGCCAATGGGCACGTCCGGAAGCCGGCTGGAAACATGACTGGACATGAATGGCGGGAAGTCCCGCACGAACCGGGGCTCGCGCCCACGCAGCGCCGGCAGCTTCTTTGCCGGCTGACGGTTTCCGGGCACATGTCCCGGCCCGCCGCCGGGCGGCCTATTTACCGGTGTCGATGGCGGTCTCTACCGTCTGGCGGAGCCGGACGGCCATCACGGGCGGCGGCTGACCGAAGTCTCGAGGTGACCATGCTTACGATGCGACACGCGCGCTACCTGGTGGAGCGTGCCCTCAGCATGTACCGGCTCGTTCGCAGCCCCTTCGAAGCCGTCAGTGTGACCCTCTTCGTCGCCAAGTACATCGTTTGGCGTGTTCTGCCGGCGCGATGGCGAACCGTGGACACGCGCCTGCGGCTGGGCGGCGTGGACTATAAGCTGGCGGTCCGCGGACGCGAAAGCTTCGTGTTCCACGAGCTCTACATCGACGGCATTTACGATCGCGATCCCTCCTTTACCCCACTGCCGGGCTGGGTCGTGCTCGACCTGGGTGCCAACGCAGGCATCTTCGCCGTCCAGCAGGCACGCCGAGGCGCGCGGGTGTACAGCTTCGAACCCAACCCCGACTGCTATCGCCGTTTGTCGGAAACGGTCGTGCGCAACCAACTTCAGGACTCGATCACAGTGGTCAACAAAGCAGTGGGGTCGCGCGCCGGCCGCGCGCGTCTGGTGGTGGGCACGAGCACCTTGGGCGGCCACCTGGTGGGCGCCGACGATTACGCCGAAGCTTCCGTCACGGTCGATGTGGCATCCCTCGACGACCTGACAGAAGCGCTCGATGTGGGTCGTTTCGACCTTTTGAAGATCGATGTCGAGGGCTCCGAAAGTGACGTGCTCGAAGGCGCGCAGCGGACGCTGCCTCATGTCGATCGGATCGTGCTCGAGTACCACTCCGAGGCGCTGCTCGAGGAGGTCGACCTCCGCCTCGAGCAAGCTGGATTTCACCGAGTTCTTTGCGACGAGACGTCGCCGGCGGAGCACCGCGGCAATGCCTACTACGCTCGCCCTGGCGCGAGCGAGCGGGTAGGCGGCCGGGACAAACTCACCGCTGCCCGCTAGTCAAAGTCGCGACGTTGGTTCCGCCGCCACCCATTCCGCCACTGGGCAGTCATTACTACGCTGCGCCTGACTTCCAATGAACCGGCGCACCACATGCGGGTGAGGCGAGCCCCGCTGATTGCCGGCTGGGCTCTGCTCGGTCTGATCCCGCTGCTGGCCGGTTTGAACACGCAACGTGCCGACCACATGAAGCCGGTCGCTGCCACCGCCGGCGCCGGCAACCTGTCGGTCACCTCGCCCGCGACCGGCCTCGTCGAGGTGACCGGAAGCCGCTACTTCCTCGAATTCGACGCCAACCAGGCGGGCGGCGCGCCCAACGTCTGGTACGACCTCGTCAACGATCCGAACCGCACCCAGAATCAGGCGGCCAAAGGCACGACGTCACTGGCCAGCAACGGAGCCACCTATCCGCTGCTCGACAGCTGGATTCTCCTCAACAACATCTGGTACCAGACCACCGGCCGGGCGCGATCCATGTCCGTGCTCGAGAACACCCCCGAACACGCGGTCATCTACGCGGACTCCGACTTCTACTCCGCCGACTACCCTGGCTGGGCTCCAGGCGTGCTGATACCGGCGTCCGTGCATGTCGAGCGCTGGTGGACCCTCTACGCCGACGGCAACGTGTTCATTCGCCAGGTGCTCCACGTCGATTCCCTGCTGACCCACGAGGGCTATATCGCCTGGGCGATCAACCCGAACAATGCATCCGGCGGGTTCTGGTCCGCGGCAACCGAACAGGGCCTGGGCGATGCCTACTGGCCCGCGGGCGGGGACAACAACAGCTGGGTCACTGGAAGCTGGTGGGCTCAGTACGGGTCGGGCACGTCAGCCGTGAACCGGGCCGCGATCTTGATCGATGTCAAGGACATCGGCAATCCGGCGCCCCCCACCACGACGCGCGCGATCGTCGGCACGGGCACGACCGTCCGCGCGTCGTCGCATGTCGCCGTGCGCGTCAACAACGGAGGCACCATCTCGACCGGCACCTACATCGAGTCGGCCTGGCTCTGGCTCGGCCAGGGACTCAACCGCACGGCCGGCTCGGCGCAGGAGGTGACCCATGTCGGCGACATGCTCGACGTGGAGTACCGTTCACCCCTCGCCACCCTCTCCAGCGGAAGGATCGCGAGCTCGGACAGCTTCCCCGGGGCCGGCGAGCAGTTGAGCTCAGGGTTCAACCTGGCCAGCGGCCGCCTCGTAATGGCGGCTGACGCCAACCACGTCAACCTGACGCTGCAGACGTCGTCTTCGGAGCCGGTGCGGCTGGGCCCGCGCTTCAAGATCACCAACTGGACGGGGGGCGCCCCGACGCTGACCTGGGGCGGCGCGGCACTCCAGCCAGGAACCGACTATTCGTACTCGGTCGACGGCTCCGCATCCGTCCTTTACCTGCAGCTCGGTTTTGACGTCACCCAGGGGCCTGCGGGTCAGTCGCAACGGACGAACGCGCCCCTCGACATCAGCAGCTCCGTGGCGGGAGCCGCCGCGCCGGCACCGGCCGCCGGCGTGGCGCGGGTTCAGACAGCGAACGCCTACTGCTATGGCTGCACTCCGCTGAGCGTGACCATGTCGAACGTCACCGCCGGAAACCTGCTGGCCGGCTCCTTCTATGTCTACGGCAGCTACAACGTCGCTTCGGTGACTGACTCGATGGGCGACATCTGGACCCCTGTCTCCAGCGCCACCGTGACCGACCCCGGCGGATCCCATGGTCAGCTGACGATCTGGTACGACAGCAATGCCAGCGTCGGCGCGCATCGGGTCACCCTCACGCCCTCAAGCTCGACGGCGAGCGTCGAGCAATGGGTGACCATTGCCGAGTTCGCCGGCATGGACCCCAAACAGCCCTACGACACCGGCACCGGAGGGCAGTCGTCGGCGGGCGGGACCGCGGCGACGTCAGGCCCCACGATTCCGACCGGCAGCGGCGAGCTGGTCTTCGGCGCGGCGGTCTTCATCGGCAATGGCAGCTCGATCACCCCGGGCTCCGGCTTCACCAGCATCCCAATGGACGGCTACGTGCAGGCCGAGTTCAACGTAAACAGCGCGGCCGGAACTCAGGCCAGCTCGTTCAACTCGTCCGTGGCCAACGGCTGGATGGCTGACGTGGCGGTCTTCCTTCCAACCGGCCGGTCGCCGAGCCCGGTCCCTGCGCCGGCACCGACTCCCACCCCGTCGCCGTCACCGTCACCGACGCCCACCCCCACCCCCGCACCCACGCCCACCCCGACCGCGGCATCGCCCATTACGAAGGTGCAGACGGCCTCCAACTACTGCTACGGCTGCCCGCCGCTGACGGTGACGGTGACCGGGGTGGGCGGCGGACACCTCCTGGCCGGCCAGTTCTACACCTACGGGCACAACGGGGTCGGCAGCGTCACGGACTCCAGCGGCGACACCTGGACCGCGGTCACGGCGGCCTCCGTCTCTGACATCGTGAACGGCAAAGGTCAGCTCACGATCTGGTACGACGCCAATGCCAGGGCTGGCGCTCATACGCTCACCTTGACACCCACCAACACCGGCTCAGTTTCCCAGTGGATCGCGGTCGGGGAGTTCGCGGGAGCGGCCACCTCGGGCCCGCTCGACAACGCTATCGGGCAGGAGTCGGCGGTCGCCGGCACCACCTCGACGTCCGGCCCCACCGCCGCCACCGGGGCTCAGGAGCTCGTCTTCGGCGGCAGCGTGTACTTCAGCAGCGGCACCATCAGCGCGGGAACCGGATTCACCGGCATCCCCATGGACGGCTACGTGCAGGCCGAGTACAACGTGAACAGCGCGGCCGGGACCCAGGCAAGCTCCTTCACGTCGACCGCGAGCACGACCTGGATGTCTGACGCGGCTGTCTTCAAGCCAGCCGGAGCGGGGCCCGGGCCGAGTCCGACACCCACGCCCACCGCATCACCGACGCCAACGCCCACGCCGCCCCCCGTCTCGCGCATCACCAAAGCGCAGACGGCCTCCAACTACTGCTGGGGCTGCGCACCGCTGACTCTGACGATGACCGGGGTAGGGGCCGGTCACCTCCTCGTGGGGCTCTTCTACACCTATGGGCATTACGGAGTCGGAAGCGTCACGGACTCAAGCGGCGACAGCTGGACCGCGGTCAGCGCGGCGACCGTCTCCGACATCTCGAACAGCAAAGGGCAGCTCACGATCTGGTACGACGGCAGCGCCAGCGCAGGCAGCCATACCTTGACCCTGACGCCCTCGAACACGGGCTCGGTCGAGCAGTGGATCGCAGTCGGGGAGTTCGCGGGGGTGGCCACCTCGGCCCCGCTCGACGTCGCCACCGGGCAAGAGTCGGCGGTCGCCGGCACCAACTCGACATCCGGCCCAACCCCCGCCGCCAGCGCCCAGGAGCTTGTGTTCGGCGGCAGCGTCTACTTCGGCGACGGCACCATCAGCGCGGGGACCGGCTTCACAGGAATCCCCATGGACGGCTACGTCCAGGCCGAGTACAGCGTCAACAGCTCGGCCGGGTCCCAGGCGAGCTCGTTCACGTCCACGTCGAGCACGACCTGGATGTCGAACGTCGCCGTCTTCAAACCGGCGCCCTAGCCTGCGCGGGTTCGGGACAGGAGCCTATTGTTGACAGCCGTCCGCACCGGCAGGCTACTGAAGTGAGCTCTCGGGCGCCGGCGGACACGTTCGCCTGGTGCCCGATTCTCATGTATCACCGAATCGTCCCAGGCCCTGTCGAGGACCCGGACAAGGTCTCTACGAGCGCTTCGCGTTTCCGCGCGCATCTGACCTGGATGCTGGACCACGGGTTCGCGCCGGTCCCCCTCGACATCGTGGTGCGGCCGCCGCATAGATCGGAAGGCCGCCGCTTCGCCGTGACCTTCGACGACGCCTACATCGAGACCCTCGAGCTGGCGCTGCCCATCCTCGAGAGCCTGGGCGTTCCCTCGACAGTGTTCGCGCTCTCCGGTGAGCTCGGAGGCCGGTCGCGCTGGAACCTAAGGCCTGCCGACCGCTGGCCGCTCATGACCGCAGCCCAGCTCCGATCGTTTCACGAGGCCGGCCACTTCGTGGGCAGCCACGGTTGCACGCATGAGCCGCTCACCCAGCTCGACTCGACGCGACTGAAGGAAGAGGTCGCCGGGTCGCGCGCCCGCCTCGAGGACGCACTCGGCGATGCGGTTCGCTTCTTCGCCTACCCGCATCACGCACTCGATGCGCGGGTCGAAGCAGAGGTCGCCAGGGCCGGCTACGACGGCGCCGTGGGCGGCCGGGCGGGCGCGCACCACCGGTACAACCTGCACCGGATCCCTGCCGACCTGCTGAGTGAACGTGGCCTCGGCATCCACGCCATGGGTGTCTACCGGCTGGCCAGGCGGCTGCCGCTGCCGTCGAGCCTGCGCAGCCTGGGCAGTCGGGTCGCTTGATCGCCGCTCCCCCCGCCGGAGCCGACCCGGCGTTCCAACCCAGCTGGCCGGCCTTGGCCGCCCACTCGCCACTCGGGGTCTTCGCGACGCCCGAGTGGTTCCAGGCCGTGCAGGCAGCGTTCGCGAGCGGTCGGGTCGAACTCTTCGAAGCGCGCTCAGAGGTCGGTCTTGTCGGGGTCGCGCCTCTCCGATATCGCTGGCGCTTGCCTCTTCGCGTGGTGTCGTTCGCGAGCATGGGCCCGACCGCTTACGGACTCGCCGACTACGGAGGCATCGTTGCGGCGCCGGGATCGGAGCGAGAAGCCGCCCGGCAAACGGTCTCGAGGATGCTCCGCGGTCCCGCCTGGGACATCGCAGATTTTCAGCAGGTGCCGGACGGGATCACCGCCGACGCGCTCTGTGACGCTCTTCGTCGGGCGGGCTTGCCCGTCCTGGCCTTCATTCAGAACCTCTGCCACCGGATGATCCTGCCCGCCACCTGGGAGGACTACCGCTCGCTCCTGAGCGCGAACACACGTGAGTGGCTGGAGAGAAAGCCGCGCAAGCTCGAGCGTGAGGTCGGAGCAACCCTGGAGCTGGTGAGCGAGGCGGATGTCATGGCCGAGCACGCAAATCTGCGCCGGTTCGTCGAACAGCGCTTTGGGATCCAGCATTCGGACCAGCACGACCTGCGGCTGAGGAGGTTGATGGCGTCCTGGCTGCCGGCGGCGGCGCGCTCCGGCTACCTTCGGATGTTCCGCCTCCGGGCCGGCAATCGAACGCTCGGGGTCCTCCTCGGGTATGAGCTCGGCGGGACCTTCTACTTCCACATCTCGGGCTACGACCAGGATCCCGCCTACGCGTCCTACAGCCTGGGAGCCTGTCTGCTCTCGGGCTCCATCCGCTGGAGCCTCGCGCACCGCCTTCAAGCCTTCGATTTCATGCGCGGCAACTACGCCTACAAGTCGCGCCTGGGATCGACCGCGACTCCCAATCACCGGATTCTTGCCTTCCGGTCTCGACTCCTGGCGGCCACGTTCGAACGGGCGCTACCGGCCCGCGCCCAGACGCGTGGGCTGCTCCGACGCCTGACACAACGAGACCGTGGATGAACTCTCGAACCGCGGTGCTGGTACTGGGCCCGCCCGGCTACCTCGGTCCGCTGGGGATGATGCGCAGCCTGGCCGCGCTTGGCGTCCCCGTCCACTGCCTCGAGCACCGATCCCTGTCCCTCGCGGGCGCCTCTCGATACTGTGCCGGTAAGGTGCGAGCGGGCGATGACGGCCGTCCTGTAAATCAGCCGTCGGAGCAGATCCTCCGCGACCTGCTCAACGCGGGACGCCGTCTTGGCGAGGGCACCGTACTCGTGGCCGGCTCCGACGAATGGGCGCTGTTCGTGGCCGATTACGCGGACGAGCTGGGCAGCGTCTTCAGCTTTCCTCGCGTCTCACCGGGACTGGTCCTCGAGCTGGGCTCGAAGCTGGGGCTGCAGCGGCTGGCGGAGCGCCACGGGGTGCCCACGCCACGCGCTGCCATCCCTTCCAGCATCGAGGATCTGGAGATGATCTCCCAAACGCTGGAGTACCCGGTGATGGTCAAACCCGTGCTCAGCCGGCCCGGTCTCAGCGTCTTTTTGGCGACCGACCGGGACGAGCTGCTCGCCCGATTCCGCCGGCATCCCGACCCCCGCGACCTGATGCTCCAGGAGTACATCCCCGGTGGTGACGAAGCGGTCTGGATGTTCGACGGCTACTTCGACGCCGACTCGGCGTGTCTCTTTGGGCTGACTGGCCAGAAGATCCGGCAGCACCCGGCCAAGATGGGAATCTGCACGCTGGGCGTCTGCAGCTACAACCAGGAACTGGTCAGTCTCACCCAGCGGTTCCTGGCCGAAGCCGGATACCGGGGCCCGGTCGACATCGGGTATCGCTACGACCACCGCGACGGGCGCTACAAGATCCTCGACGTGAATCCACGGCTGGGAGGCGCCTTCCGGCTGTTTGTGGACGCCAACGGGCTGGACGTGGCACGGGCCATGTATCTGGATCTGAGCGGTCAGGAGGTGCCCGCGGTCGCGCCGGCTGAGGGCCGGCGCTGGCTGGTAGAGACGGCCGACGTCATCGCCTTCAAGCACTACCGGCGCCTCGACGGGCTCCGGGCTCGGGATTGGGTGCGATCGCTGCTTTCGGTTGATGAGACGGCGAGCTTTTCGTGGTCGGACCCACTGCCCTTCCTGGTCGACGTCGCGGGCCTCGTGCAGCGGACCGCAAATGGCCGCTGGCGCCGGCACTCCCGACGCAAACCCGAGATGCCCGCGATGGCTCAGCGCTAGCGCACCGGAACCGCCATCGGCGGTCGCTGCCGGTGTCCGTTTAAGAGCGACGAGTAAAGCTCGTAGTAGCGCTGGCCCGAGTCGCGCAGCGACAGCTCGCGTGCGACGTAGGCTCGGGGCCGGTAGCCGGCGCGGCGGCTGAGGAAGCGCTCCAGGGCCGGCTCGAGGTCCTCGGGTCCCTGAAATCGCTCTCCGCAGGCCTCAGAGAAGTACGGGACCGAGCTAGCGGGAACTGGCGCGGCCTCGAAGCGGTCCCGGCGCGGATCAAGCCAGTAACCGTTGTCCCAGGCGAGGACTGGAACGTTGGACGCCAGTGCCTCCTGGTAGGCGAGCCCCTGAGTCTCGTGCTCGCAGAGAAACAGCATCCCGCGCGATCTTTGCAGTAGGTCCCGAAAGACCCGTTGCGTATAGCCGCCATACCGCAGAACTTCGAAACTGAGGCCGCGCCGCCTGAGCGCTTCCAGGGCGGGCTCGAGCAGACTCGGCACAAAATGCTCGCGCCGCCACCGGATCTTGTCGTAGACGAGGAAGTCGAGGCTCTTCACGGAACCACCTGTGTCTTTCCATTGGTCGAGGTCGATCCCCGCGTGCCAGGGGACACAGGTCGGGCCGTAGGCGGGGACGAAGAGGTCCAGCATCCACCCACACGTGAGGATGTAGAGCTGGACGCGCGGATCCTGTGTGAGATCCGGTCGCAGGCTGGGGTGGTCATACATCCCAGGGCCGAGGATTGCGGGGTTGGGCAGGTCCCATCCGTCCAGGATCGCCGGGTAACCGACCAGGCCGACCGGATGCGCAGGGTTTTCGCGTGCCAGCCGGCGGTTGTTGAGGACAACGCGGTAGCCGCACAAGCGCAGTGCCTTGATCAGGTTCAGATACCAGACGTAGAAGCCCGATACCGACTGGTCGCGGCGGACGTGGTTGTAGAGCGGCCGCAGCGCGCGCCTCACATGATGGTCACCACGAAAGAAACGGTCGCGCTGCGGCTCTCGGTAGAAGAGGAGGACGGTCTCGGGGGACAACAGGTCAGGCATCGGTCGGCGGCGAAGCAGCCGGGACAGGAAGCGCCGCCTGGTGGCCTGACTCACGCGGGTTCGACGCCACCTCCGTCACCAGCGCCGACATCCGCTCCACGAAGTGCTCGATTGTCATGGTCTCTTCGACGAAGCGGCGCGCGTTCTCACCCAGCCGGCGGCACACCTGCGGGTCGGCAAGGAGCTGAAGGAGACGGGCTCGGAGATCGTCTGCGTCTCCTGGAACGACGGTGGCCCCGTTCAGGCCCTCGATCACCGTGCCGGTTTGTCCCTTGGTCGCGCTCACCACCACCGGACGCCCCATGGCCATCGACTCGACGATGGTCGTGATGCCGGCCTGCATGTCGTTCTCGACCAGCGGAACCACCGTCAGCAGCGAGCGCGCATAAAGCTCGCGAAGCTCGCCGTACGGCCGCTTGCCCACATGCACGTTGGGCGGTGGCTGCGCATCGGCCGAGCTGTCCGGCTTTTGCGACCAGGGACTTCCGGCGGCCACCTCGACGTGAACGTCGAGGTCACGGACGGCTCGGAAGAGCGTCGGATAGTCGCGGAACTCGAGACCCACCGCGCAGATTTGCCGCTCCGGTTCGACGCGGTTCAGCGGAGACCAGTAGCGGGTGTCGACCATGTAGGGGATCAGGCGCCGGCGCTCTGCGGAGACTCCGGCGGATTCGAGGGCGCCGGCGCAGGCTTCGAAGTGATGGACGAAGCAGGCGGTGCCGCGCGCGGCGATTGCCCGGATGACCAGTTGCTTGGCCCGGGTGGAGACTCTGTGCACGATCGCGATGTGCCGGCACCGGCCGCCCGTCAGCCAGAGCAGGCCGGCGAAGGGCAGGCCGACGTGCTCGGAATCCGTGATCACCACGTCGTAGCCGCGGGTGGCGCGCAGAGCCTCCAGGGCCGCCCAGAGCGATACCAGGTGGTGGCGCGGGCGCAGGCGGCGCAGCCAGCGCGGCCGCCGCTGATCAAGGCGGATCAGCCTGGCGCCTGTCATTTGGCAGAACTCGAGGTGCTCGATGCGCGGGCGACGGCCGGCGGCGATCTCCGATTCGGCGTCCGCCGCCAGGACGCTCGAGAGGACCACCGCGACCCTCAATTGACGCCCGCCTTCCGCAAAGCGGCCAGGTCGCGTCCGCTCAGCACCTGCTCCACCCTTTCCACGACGTCGCCCACGGTGATCCGTCCCATGCCGTGGAGACCGACGCAGGAAGGACTCTCGCAACCTGGCATCAATCCGCTGCGGTGCCAGTGGCAGCGCGCGCTCCATTTGATGCCGGGCAACTCGCGATAGCGGGCAATCAGTCCGAGCTCGAGCATTCGCTCGGCACTCCAATTCGAGGTGTCGTAGGCGGGCAGCGTGACCACCGCCGCACCCATCGCGGCCGCCAGGGGCGCCACCAGGGTGTCGGTGGAAACGACCAGTGCGGCCTGCTCAAGGAGTGCTGTGAGCTCCCCGTATCCGGTGCTTCCGGTCAGGTCCAGGCTCTTGCAATGCAGGTCCGCCCGGATCGTCTCAACAAAGGTCCGGTCGGCCACGACTCCCGTGAAAGCGACCAAGGCCCCGAAGCGTTCGACCAAGCGGTCGCTGAGCTCGGTCCAGCGGCGGGCCGGCCACATCTGGCACGACCAGTCACTGCCGGTCTGGAACACGAACAGGGGTCGCCGTCCGTCCCAACCCTGGCCGGTCAACAGCGCGCGGACTCGGCGCCGGTCATCGGGACCCGCCCACGCCTCCAGGCGTCCGTCCCCGGCGGGTACACCGATCGCCTCCAGGAGGGTGCGGCATCGCTCCTCGTAGGAGACGCGCATGTCGGCCGAACCGGGCGAAACGTTCACCCCGTTCCGCCGCGCACCGAAGCCGGCCCGGCGGGGCGCCAGCGATAGCAGTCCCAGCAGGCCGCTCCGGCCGCCCTGCGGCTGGACGTCGAGGTTGATCGTGAGGTCGAAGCGACCGAGAAGGGCTGGGGCCAGCCTGATCGCCTGGGGGACCTTCCGCCAGCCGGCTCGCCCCCCACGTCCCGCCGATCCGCTGCTGGTTGCCACGAAGGCGTCGATGTGCGGGCAGCGATCCCACAAAGAGGCGCTGTGGGCGTGACCGAACACGGTGATCGATGCCTCCCGATGGGCGTCGCGCAGCGCTCGGACGAATGGCACCGCGCGCAGCCCGTCAGCATGGCCGCCATGCGCGAAGACGGCAATCCGGGGGCTTCCCGTCATGTCCGGAAGGCGCCGAGAGCGCGAGGGTTGACCGCCCGCACCGCCCGCCACCAGCGCGGACGATCGCGGAGCGCGAGCAGGCGAACGACGGCGGCGGGCGCGGCTGAGGGCTCCGCCTGGACTTGGCTTCGGTCTATGCCGTGAACGAGCTCCACGGCGCGCAGCACCGCCTGCTGGCGGTCCTCGCGAAGGACGGTCGCGGCCTTCCCGAGCGCCTCCTCGTGATGGCGCGGAGAGAAAGCCCGGTAGGCGACCGCGAAGGCCGGCATGTCTGCCGCCGCATCGCCGATCGCAAGGCATCGCCCTTCGAATCCGAAGGCCCTGATTAGTTCGTTGAGCCCCGTCCCCTTGTCGCAGCGAGCGGCGACGATGTCCGTCTGACCGCTGCCGGGTACCGCGGCCAGGTGGCCGCGACCGATTGCGAGCAGCCTTTCAATCGTGCCCGGATCCAGGCGCCGGAGCCGCCCGCGTGAGTATTCCCTCAGGCGGATCGAGTGCTCGTACCGGGAATCGACGTGGACATGAGGGAGGGCGCGGGCGGCCTCGCGAACCGCCGCCAGCGCCGCCGCGTCTGAATCGCTGACGAGGACGTGGGAGCGCTGGCGCCGGTGGTCCCAGATCGCTCCGCCGTACTCGGCGACGCCCCCGTCCAGGCCGAGCGCGTCACAGCGGTCGCGGACCTCATGCAGGCTGCGCCCTGTGTTGAGCACGGCCAGGGCACCCGCCTTGCGTATGAGGGCAATCGCCGTCGCCGCGGCCGGTGTGATCGCCGGGAAACCGAGGCCGGAGTCCTCCAGGACGCCGTCGACGTCGAGCGCCCACAGCACCCCGGCCGCCCGTGGATAGTGGCGGCCGTCGATGAAGGCGCCGGCGAGCAGAGCGGCTATGCTCCAGGTCAGCGCCGACTCAGCCTCCAGCCACCGCTGCACGGCCTCCGGCCAGCGCTCGGTGCCCAGCTCGCCGTTTACGTCCCACCCGGCGCGCTCGAAGGCGCAGGCCCCATAGAGCAGTGTGGCCAGCGGCAGCCGGGATGCCAGGCCGCCATCGGATACGCGCGCCGAGTAGGCCTCGAGAAGGCCGGCGCGGCGCGTCCGTGAAGCGCCGAACTCGAGCAGCGCTCCGGCGAGGTCATACGCGGGATCGAAGATCTCGAGGTCGTCCTTGTCAAAGGCGTGCTCCTCGAAGTCGCACTTGAGCAGCCCATGGGCGGTCTGCAGCCAGTTCTCACGGCCCATGCGTCCGTCGACGACGCACGATGGGGCAGTTCCGGCCGCCGTGACCAGCAGCCGCCGAACACTCTCGATCCGGGCAGGGGCGAGGGGCCCGTACACGCGCGCGAGAACCTTGGCCAGGCGGTAAAACGCATCCTTCCGCATCCGGGTTGCCAGCGGCCGGCTCGGGGTCGCGAGCCCGACGGCCCGAGCGGCCACGTACTCCGCGAGCGGGGATACTTCGGCCGTCGGCACGCCCTCGCCGGGCTCCCAGCGCATCGCCATCAGTCCCTTCCAGAAGCCGAGCACGCTCACTGTGCGGCCCCTGAGGACGGAGGCGGCGGCAACCGCCGGATCGCCAAACCAGCCGGCTCCAACCCCCTTCACCAACACCCTGCCGTAGCCCTCGATCTCGAAGAGCTGCTTGACGTGCCTCCGCTGCGCCTGCCGGTCCACCTCCGCGGCGTCCCACAGTGGAATGACGCGCGCGCGAGGGGAATCCGTGACAACGCGCAGCCATTCCCGAATCTCCTCGCCGCCGAGGCGACGCCGGACGGCCGTCTCCGCCGCCGGCAGTTCGATGCGGCGGTACCCGTCGAAGCCCCGCGCGCGCGCGTCACTGCTGAGGGCGTTCTCTGGGCTGAGGGGGACCAGGAAAGTGATTCGGGACCGGACCAGCCCGCAGCGCTCGAGGCGGAGCGCAGTCGTGACGAACGCCGATCCGGTCATCGGGGGGTCGTCGACGATGAGGGCGGCGTCGGGGCGAGCGTGCCGGATCGCGGATCGCTCGCTCCAAACATGCGGAGCCTTTGGCCGGAGCGTCGTGTAATCCGCCTGGAATCCATGGGCTCGCAGCCACCCGGCGCACAGCGGTGCCATGTAGCTGCCCGAGGTCCGGACGCCGGTCACGAGTACCCGGCTTGAGCGGTCGGCCGATTCGGTGAAGCGCCGGGCCAGCTCAAAACAATCCTCGACCCCAAGGTCCTGGCCTCGGAAACAAGCCGGGACCTTGGCCGCGCGAGCGGTGCTGCCTTCATCACCGGGAAGAGGGAAGTTTTCCGCCAAGTCGAGCGCGTTCGGCAGATCCGAAAAATCGCGGGCGGCGAGTCGTGTGGCGAGTTCGAGCGCGAACCGCCGGAGCAAGGGAAGGATGGCGCGCGCCCGCTTCCGAGACGTCGCCGCGCGCAGGTCACAGACTCGCTCGGCAGCGGCTTCCGCCAGCGTCAGAGGGAACCGGGGAACGTGGCGCATCTCGCGCAGGGGCGCGAGCGACAAGCCACCCTCGACGAGATGGTCGGCCATGATTTGCTCGGCCGCGCAAACGCACAGAAGCAGGTTGGTGAGGGCCGCTTCGGCCTCGGCAACTTCAGCCGGAGGCTTGAGCTTGGTCGCCTCGACGAGCGCTTTGTTACGCAATTCGGCGTAGGTCTGAGCCAGCCATCCATCAGCAGCGGAGGCGGGATGTCGATCTCGGCTGGTCGGTGATTCGTCGCGTATGTGGGCGAGTGCCACCGACGGCACTCTAGGAATGGCCGCCGACCAGGTAAATGGGCGTTGGACCTATTCCTGCCCGCCCGCGCCGGCAGCGCCCAACACGGTTTCCCGGACGCTGTGGGACACCGGCTCCAGCACGTCCTCCGCCTGCCAGCCGTGGACGGGGAGCCGCTTGGGCGGCAGGGTGGCCGCGAGGACGCGACCGTAGATGTCGCGCAGCAAGTCCGGATCCTTGTCCCAGAACACTCGGCGGAGACGCCGATCGCCGCAGGCTCGGCTGTAGTAGAGCGCGCGCAGTGCGCTGGCCGTCCTCTCAGCTCCGTACCAGACCCACGGCTTGTGCTTCCTGACGAACATGAGGCGATTGATCTCCCGCTCGTACTGGCAGAGCGCGAAGTTTTCGTCCATGCTCTTCCCCTCCAGGTGCACCGCGGAGACGGTGGGGAGGTAGACGAGCCGCCAGCCGGCGCTGCCCAACCTGATGTGGAGGTCGACCTCCTCGTAATAGATGAAGAACTGGGGGTCGAAGCCACCCACTTGCATCAGCGCAGCCATCCGGTAAAGGCAGATGGCGCCCTTCAACCACCCGGCCGTGACCGACCTGTCGGCAGTGCTCAAGTCCTGGCGCGGGCCTCCGAGGATGACGCGGGCGCGGCGGGCGATCGCCGGAAGTAGGTTGGGCTGGTGGAAGGCCGAACGCTGCCGGGTCCCATCCGGGTGCAGCAGCTCGCATCCGATCGCGCCGACCTGCGCGTCCTGCTGGATGTGCTCGACCAAAGTTGGGATCGTGCGTTGCCGCACGATGACGTCCGAGTCCAGGTTCAGCACAAGTGGCGCCCGGCAGCGGCGCAGAGCCCGGTTTCGGGCCCTGCCAGGTCCGACGTTCTCGGTGTTGGCGATGACGATGATGTCCGGGAAGTCGCGCCTGAGCATCTCGAGCGTGCCGTCTGTTGACGCGTTGTCGACGACGAAGTGCTCGACCCGCAGCCGCCCCCTGTATTCGCGTGCGGCCTCCAGCGTGCCCCTCAGCACTTCACGCGTGTTGGAGCTGACAGTGATGATGGAAACGTCGGGGCGGTCCATGCTGTCTCTGCGACCCGGAGCCTAACGAGGGCGTGGCGATGCGACCTGGGCCGTTTCATTCCCGGCTCAACGTGGGTCCTGACCAGCTCTAGGACCCCTGTCCCGTAGACAGAGCTACCGTTTCAAAGGCTCCACCAGGAACCGGGACGCCAGCCTAATTTCGCCGGGACACCTTCACAGGGCAGATGCCCGACGCCCTATTCTCGGCGCCACTGGCCATTCCTACAGTTAGCCGGGTCGTGATTCGCTATCTCGAGACGTACTTCCGGCACCGTTTTCTGCTCACGCTGCCGATTGTCGTCGGTCTCGCGATGGGCGTTGGAATCGTGCTCGTGCAACCGCGCAGCTATCAGGCCAACGTCAGTCTTTGGTTCGATCGAACACCGCTGTCCGACATGACCGTCCAGCAGTCGCCCTACGTCGACCTCTCGGTGACCGAGAGCAACGCCCTGTCAGAACTTCTGGCCACGCGCACGTTCGCGGAGAAAGTCGGCGAACGCAGCGGGCTGACTCAGTATCTCGCCAGCCATTCCTCGTCTGGCGGCGATCCAGTTTCCAGGGTGATGCGCGTGGTCAACGGAGGCGGCGGTACGCAATCGCTTAGCGGACGCAACCTCGACGATGCGGTGTACCAATTGGTCAAGTCGCAAACGAAAGTGGCCGCGGTCGGGCCACAGGTCGTCAGCGTCACGTTCACTCACACCGACCCGGTGATCGCCAGCTCGGTTGCACAGGGCGTGAGCGATCAGTTCGCCGACGAGATGCTGACTTCGCGACGCGCGACCGCGGCGGCGACCGTTGA
Organism: uncultured Actinomycetes bacterium; assembly: GCA_964529765.1. Classification (GTDB taxonomy): domain Bacteria; phylum Chloroflexota; class Dormibacteria; order Dormibacterales; family Dormibacteraceae; genus CAZHAC01. The sequence continues at coordinate 2,053 of CAZHAC010000013.1, read as the reverse complement.
CTTCTATCAGAAACAGGTCACAGCTCAGAACTCAGAGCTGGCTAGCCAGGACGCGAAGATTTACGACTACCTGAACACCCATCCGGATCAGCGCCAGCCGAACGCCGTGCCCGACGCCACGCTGACTCAACTGCGGCGTACCGACGACCTGGCGCGTCAGCGCTATCAGGACCTCCTGCAGAAGCTTGACCAGGCCCAGCTGGCGAGCGCCGCTGTTGACGCCGCCGGCGCCGAAGGCTTCCACACGATAGACCGCGCACAGGTGCCGGATCGTCCCATCTCGCGCGCCACCGTCGCCATCGAGGCGATCGCCGGCGGCGGTATGGCCGGAGTGCTTCTGATGGCCCTGGGAGTGGTACTCCTCACCCTCTTGAACGCGGGGGTGCAGCGCGTCGAGGAGGTGGAACCACTGCTCGGGTTGAAGGTGGTGGGCGCGGTGCCCCGGCTGCGGCGAGCCTCCAACTGATGCTGGCGAGCAGAGTGACGCTGGAGGCCGCCGCCAGCGTTGAACCGGCCGGACTGGTGGTTCGGACACCGATTCTCGAGGCCTGCCGTATGGCGAGCCTGCAGCTCGGCGGCCCCCGGCTCCATATGCTCGGCGTAACCAGCGCGATCCGCGGCGAGGGTCGCACCGAAATCGCCGCCGCCATGGCCCTTGTTCAGTGCGCGGACTACGGCCGCGCGTGCCTGCTGCTGGAGCTCGATCTCGAACACCCCGCCCTGGCTTCCCGGGCCCGGATCGCGCCCTGGCCGGGCGTGTGCGAGGTCGTTCGCGGTGAGGCCCCGCTCGAGCGCGCACTCCAGCCGCTTCTCCCCGGACTCACTGCTTTGAGCGGAGGATCAGCAGCTGGCAGCGCGGCCCGGGTGGTCGCCCAGCTGATCAAGTCGGATCTGCTGTCGCATCTCGCCAGCCGCTATGACGTCGTCATCGCCGACCTGCCGCCCGCGCTCGCATCCTCATTTGGCCCCTCGGCGGCTTCCGCGTTTCCCGACCTGCTGTTGGTCGTGCGAGCCGGCACCACCGCACTGGCGGCACTTCGAGAAGCGATCGACAGCCTCGCCGTCGAGCCCCGCGTGCTGCTCAACGGCACTCACACGGCGCTACCCGGGTGGCTGCGGCGGCTCGCCGGCGTCTAGTGCCCCGCTAGCAATGCAGTGGATCGCTTTTCTGCTGGCTGCTTTTGTTTTCCTCGGAACCCGCGAGCGAACAGCGGGCGGGTCGACGCAGGTGACGATCGTCGTCCTCACCCTGGCCACGCTCGTGTTCGCCTTCTTACGGCTGGGAACCCTTGGTTGAGATGGCCGCAACCAGGCCCCTATCACTGTCCGCGACGCAAGCGCTGCATCGGACTCGAGTACGGATAATCGCCACGGTCGTGGTCCTGCTCGCCGGCCTCGGCGGCCTGGCCGCCGGTGAGCTCGCGGTGGGGGACCGCTTCGCGGCCTTTTTCGCCTTGCTGGCCGTCCTCTTCCCGATTCTGGTCTGGCGGCTTCCGGTCACCGGCCTGCTGCTGCTGCCACTCACGGCCACGCTGGTCGAGCAGTTCCGGCTGCCCGCTCGCTTGCCACAGCACCTGACCGATAACGTCCCGCTCTTTCGCAGCCTGAATTCGATCGGCGTGAGCGGTCTCTATGTGACCCCGGTGGAGCTGATGATGGCCACCGTCCTCGTGACGTGGGTGGCCAAGGGCATCGCGGAACGCCGGGTGCAGCTGCGCGGATCTCAGATGACGATGGCCGTCGCACTCCTGCTGGTCGCAGTGCTCGTCGCCGAGGTCCGCGGACTGGCCACCGGTGGCCTGATCTCGGAGTCTCTGGACGAGATCAGGCCCTTCATCTACTTGGGCGTCATGTTCTTCCTGGCCTCCGCGATCACAACCAGGCGGGTGCACCTGCGGTGGCTGCTGTGGGCAGCCGTGATCGGGACCGGCTTCAAGGGCCTCCAGGGGACCTTTCGCTACCTCGGTGTCAGGAACATCTACCCGCGCCCGCAGGAGCTCCTGGAGCACGAAGAGGCGGTGTTTATGGGCTGCTTCATCCTGCTGGTCGCAGC
>CAZHAC010000012.1:0-26256 GCA_964529765.1 uncultured Actinomycetes bacterium | reverse complement strand
TCGCGTAGACCAGGTAAACCACGAACAGGCCGGCGCCGCGCTCCAGGTGGAAGCCTACGGGTGCGAGCTCACGTCGCCCGGCACGGTAGTTGTCGATCGTTATCAGCAGCCAGCCCGCGAGCGCGATCCAGCCGATGATGGGGATGATCGTAATCAGGCCCTGGATGACGATCTTGCCGAACCAACCGGGATCCTGAAACGGCCAACCGAAGCTCTCTCCGATGCTGGACATCGCAAGGAGTCTAGCGGCGAGGGCAACACTCAGGTCGCCTGCGAAGGATTCGCTGTGTTTTTAGTTGCGCGGCCCCGATCGCTCCTCCGATGCAGCGGCTTCCAGGGTCTGCCTGATCACCTCGATGCCTCGGTCCATCAGGTCGCCAGTGCGCACGGCCAACTCGTCGGGTAGCACATCAGTTATCCAGACAAACCGGCAGCGAGCCTCTCCGTCCGGCACCACCTGTGCAGACGCGTTGTGATGCGTACTGCCCATCGGGCTCTTGACGACGGAGTAGGCCAGTCTCATCTGCTTCTCGTCGATCCCGACGAGGATCTCCCTGGCAACCGCCCCGTTGAAGAAGGTCACCTCGCGCTCCCGCGGACCGACCATCCTGGCATCGGTCAGGAAGCCGGGGACGAGGCGCTGATGGACGGCACGGAAATCTCGAAGTGCATCCCAGCACTTCGCCGCCGGGGCCTCGACCACTACTTCTTTGACAATTGAGGCCATTCCGGCTCCTATAGCACCTGATTGCGAGAACCGCTCGGTTGGCCGGGAAGGTCGCTCACGTTCGGGCCAGCTCTCGCGTCTCGGGCAGCACCTTCTCGGCGATCATCTCAGCCAGCCGCACCGGGTCCGGCGCGGTCGTCATGGTGCCACCGGTGAGCATCACAATCAGCTCGCTGAAGCCAGCCTCGTAGTAGCGGTGCAGCCGCTCCACCAGTTCCGCGGGGTCACTGCCCGAGGGCAGCTGCACAGAGCGGCGGATCTCGCCGGGGTCGCGCCCGATCTCGGCGCAAATCTCGTCCAGCTGCTTCGAGACCTCGATCGCCGACTCCTCCCGCCGCCCGACCGTACCCGTCGCGTTCCAAACATCGGCGTGGCGCGCCGTCAGCCGGAGCGTCGCAGGCCCGCCGGCACCGATCCAGATCGGTGGATATGGTTTCTGAACGGGCTTGGGGTTGGCGACCGCGTTCCGCATCGTGAAATAGCGGCCCTCGAAGTTCGTGCGCTCCTTGGTCCACAGCATCTTGATGATCCGCAGGCCTTCTGAGAGGAGGCCGATCCGATGGTCGAGCCCCGAGATGCCGTACATCTCGTGCTCGTTCGTAGCCCAGGCGGCTCCGATCCCGAACTCGAGGCGGCCACCCGAAAGGTGGTCGACGGTGGTCGCGAGCTTGGCCAGGAGTGCCGGGTTGCGGTAAGTGATTCCGGTTACCAGGAGTCCCATTCGGACCCGCCGGGTAGCGACCGCCATTGCCGCCAGCAGCTCCCAGCCGTCGAAGATCGGGCGGTCGTCCCCGGCCGAGCCGATGCTGGCCATGTGGTCCATCGCCCAGCAGTGGTCGAAGCCGCCCTCGTCTGCGATCCGCCAGACCTCCCGATAGCTCTCGATGGGCTGGTCCTGCGAGAGCTTGATTCCGATCCGAAGTGGGTGCGTCATCAGGACAAGCCTAGGCGCCGTGAGCCTGAGCGCTCGGCACCGGCACGATGGGAGGCTCGACGGAGAGCCTGAGGGCCTCCCATCAGCCCCAGAACGGGGATGAACCGCGGCACCAGGCCGGTCCTATACATCAGGTTCGCCATGAAAACAGTGCCGACGATGCTCGTGAAGCTTACCTTCACCTCGGTCAGTGCGCTCATCCTGCCGATGGTGACGCCTGGAGCCACACCACCTCGTAAGGGTCGAGGAGTAGGGGCTCGCCGTGCGGGACTCTCCGGCCGGTGATCAAATCCGCTCCGCCCTGAAATCCGGCGGCGGCCAGGTTGCTGTACTCGATTCTTTGAACATCGCTGCGGATGTTGTGCAGCGCGAGAACTGTCTGCCCGGCCCTCGGGCCACGTCGCAATGCGAAGATTCCGGGACCGAACGCCACGGACGCTTGAGGCGACTGTGGGTGAAACGCCTCGTGTCCGCGTCGAGTCCGCAGCAGCTGAGCGTAGCCAATGAAAACTTGGCTTGACTCGGTGCTGCTGTCAGCCAGTGTCTTTTCGAGTCCGGTCAAGTCCAGGGATTCGTGGTTCAGGTCGCGCTTCCAACCGGAGCGCTCATAGCCGGCATGGTCGTTGTGTGAACCAAACAGGCTGTGGACATAAATCCCGGGCACACCTGCGAGCGCCAGCATGATGGCCTGCGAGCACAGGAAGCGGTCGCGCTTGATGGTCCATGGCTCGCCTGAATCCAGCGGATCGGAGAGGGCGTCGAAGAACGTCGCGTTTAGCTCATAGGGGCTCTCGCTGCCGTCCGCATTCGTCTTAAACGAGACGTCGCCGCCATGTGTTCGAACCTGCTCGACGAGCGCATCGACATCAGATTCGGGGAGAAGCCCTCGGGCCGGGACGACGCCAATCCCATCGTGCGAAGCGAGGAAGTTGAAAAAGGTGGTGCTGTCAGAAGGCGTGCTCAAACCGCGAACCCACTCGTCGAGCCGCGCAGCATCGCCGTGCCTGAAAGCGTCGAGAACCAGCGGCGCGAGGGGGAACTGGTAGACCATCTGCGCCTCGTCGTGGCCGTTGCCGAAGTAGCTCACATTGTCCGCGTGGGGCACGTTGGTCTCGGTGACTATGGCGACCCAGGGAGCTACATCGTCGAGCACATCTCGAAACAGCTTTACCACCGCGTGCGTCTGGGGTAAGTGAATGGAGGAGGTGCCTGGCTGCTTCCACAAATATCCGATTGCGTCCGTGCGGAGAAGATCGGCGCCCCGTTCTACATACGTGAGCATCACTTCGATCATTCGAACCAGGACATTGGGGTTCGCGTAATTGAGATCCACCTGGTCGGCACTGAATGTCGTCCAGAGCCAAATCGGCCCCCGTTCGGCGTCGAATCGAGTGAGTACGGGGGTGACTCGCGGTCGGGTGACTCCGGAGAGGTCAGTGTTGGGATCGACGCTGATGAAGAAGTCTCTATACGGTGCCTCATCCCGCAGAAACGCATGGAACCACTCGCTTTCGCTCGAGACATGGTTCAAAACGAAGTCGAACATGAGCTTGAAGCTGCGATGAAGCGATGTGATGTCGCTCCAATCACCCAACCGGGCATTGACTGCCAGGTAATCGATCACCGAGAAGCCGTAGTCCGACGAATATGGGAAGAAGGGCAGGAGATGGATAACGGAGCAAAGGCCCTTTAGGTGTTCGGTAGCGAAGGTATCCAGAGCCTCGAGTGGCGTGCGATCCGCAGCCCGTATCGTGTCGCCGTAGGTGATCAGGATGACATCGCGCTCATCGAACGGCTGTCGCGTCTCGGCGCGCGTGGGCAGCCTTTCCCGAAACTGGTCAAGCAAGCGAACCAGATCACCGTATGTACTGTCGCCGCCCTCGTCGCCGTAGAGGAAGCGCAGGCGCGTCCGCATTCGGGTCCGCGCCGTTGACTCAGACACCGGCAGCCTGCTCGAAGGCATCCGCGACGAGCCGGCCGATCGCCAGACTCGACGTCGCCGCCGGCGACGGCGCGTTGCGGACGTGCATCTGACGCCCGTGCACGTTGACGACGAAGTCATCGACCAGCGCGCCGTTCGGCGCTAGCGCCTGAGCTCGGATGCCGGACGGCCCGGGGACCATGTCGTCGAGCGTCATCTCGGGGATGTACTTCTGGCAGGTCTCGAGGAACGCCCGCTTCGAGAAGTCGCGGTACATCTCGAGCGAGCCCGTCAGCCAGTACCGCAAGGCGAGCCGGAGGAAGCCGCGATAGGTCAGAGACTCGAAGAGATCGCGTGGGCGAATCTGGAGCCGGCGGTAACCCTCCCGCGAGAAGGCGAGCACCGCGTTGGGTCCGATCCAGACCGCGCCATCCTCGATACGGCGAGTGAAGTGGACGCCCAGGAATGGGAAACTCGGGTCGGGGACTGGGTAGATGAGGTTGCGGGCGAGGTGGCGGCGGTCGGGCCGCAACTGCCAGTAGTCCCCGCGGAAGGGGACGATCTTGGGCTCGGCGGAGGCGCCCGAGCGGCGTGCCAGCCGGTCCGCGTAGACGCCCGCACAGACGATCACGCGGCCGGCCTCGAGCTCGCCACGCGAGGTCTGCACCTCGACCGACGCCGGAGATTCGCGCACCATGTCGACCCGATGACCCGTGACGATCTCTCCGCCGGCCTGGCGGACATCGGAGGCAAAGGCCGCGGCCACCTGCCGGTAGTCGACGATCCCGGTGTTCGGCGACCAGATCGCCTTGACGCCGACGCAGTGCGGCTCGAGCTCCCGGATCCCCTCCGGCCCGACCACCTCCAACCCGGCCACTCCATTGGCCGTCCCCCGCTGGTACAGGTTCTCGAGCGCCGGCAGCTCTGACTCGTCGGCTGCCACGATCAACTTCCCGCAACGGTCGGTGGCAATGCCCCTGTCCGCGCAGTACGCATACATCTCTCTCGACCCCGAGACACATAGCTGCGCTTTGAGGCTGCCGGGGGGGTAGTAGATCCCGGAGTGGATGACGCCCGAGTTGTGACCCGTCTGGTGCGCCGCGATCTCGGGCTCCTTGTCCAGGACGGCGAGGGTTGTCCCGGGCCGGCGCTGCAAAATCTCGCGTGCTGAGGCGAGGCCGACGATCCCGGCGCCGACCACCACAACGTCGTAGCGAGGCACACCGTGACTTTACTGACGGTCAGTGCGGGCTGCCGGCTTAGCCGGGAATTGAGCGGCCCTTCACCAGGCACGGTCAGGAGATTCGACCAGGAAACCGATAGACGAGGAAAACCAGAACCTGCTAGGTTCGAGACCAGGTCGCGCGGCTCGCGACCACAAACCACTTCCGGAGGGGTAGCCGGATGTGCGCCGTCCTCGCGTGTCTAAACGCATGCGTGCCGAGCGGGGAGCCTGGGTGGCGCTGGCGGTTCAGGCCGTCAGTCGTCGCCGGGCCCGGCCGGCCTGCGCGGCCATGCGGCGCTCCTCGTCATGAATTGTTCGAGCACTAAAGAGGAGGAAACGTCAAATGCTCCGCGGCGCTCTCATCGCCGGCGGAACCGTGATCGGCGCTGCTGGTGTCCTCGCATTCCCAGCCCAACACACGCACCTCAGTGTCACCCGGACTCCGGCCCCAGCGGCAACGTCAGTGGCTCCAGCTCCGACCGAAGCGGCACCGCCCGTGGCTTCAGCTCCGACTGCTTCGGCCACGTTGGACGCCGCTCCCCCCGATAGCGGAGCCAACGGGGTCTCCCAGTCCGGTGACCTCGCCGCCACGGTCGCGAACCAGGCCAACCAGTCCACCGACGTGACCGCGCCCTCCGCGCCGCCGGTCATCGCTCCGCCACCACCGGCAGCGCAACCGGCAGCGCAACCGGCAGCGGCACCACCCGTCATTCCGAGCAGCGTGCCATCGACCGCAGCTCCGCTGACATCTGTGCCAGCTTCGGAGCCAGCTTCGCCTCCGACGCCATCGCAGATTCCGTCAGCGCCGCCCGCTCCTCCCGCGACGCCCGGTCCTCCCGCGACGCCCGCTCCTCCCGCGACGCCCGCTCCTCCCGCGACGCCGTCGCCGTCGCCGCCGTCGCCGTCGCCGTCGCCCGGCGGTGAGCCGCAGCCACCGCCGGTCGATCCCGTCGACGCCCGGCCGGCTTCGCCCTCAGAACGCTGGAGTTCCAGCGATGAGCGCCGCGGCCGTGAACCGCGTGCCGGCCGGCCGGCCGATCAGGCGGGCGAACCGCAAACCGGTGATGGGATGGGAAACCGGGCTAGTCGGGCGTCAGTCCGGCCGACGAATTAAGGACCGCGCCCCATATCTGGGAATCAGGAGCGCCTCGAGCTGGGTTGCAGGGATTAACACTGGACGTAGAAGGCGGTAAACGAAGGGGGACAATCTTGTTGAGCATCCGTTCCAGAGCGGGCTGGTTGGCCGCGCTTTTGACCGCTGCCGTTTTGGTCGCCGGCTGCGGTTCCTCGGGCCCACCGGCCGGCGCTACGAAGGTCACCCTGAGCGACTACAAGTTCGATCCCAAGAACCTGAACGTCAAAGCGGGCAACGTTACGTTCTATCTCACGAACATCGGCACGCAGACGCACGACATGCTGATCGCCGACTCATCGGGAAAGGTCATCGCCAAGAGCGATCTCGTGCAGGCGAACAACGACAGCACCTTCTCCATTTCCAACCTGCCGGCCGGCTCCTACCAGATCTATTGCGACGTCCCGGGTCACCGCCAGTTGGGCATGGAAGGCACGCTGACCGTTACTTGACCGCACCCAGGTGCGCTGCGGTGCGGTCAAGTCGCCCTCGGCATGGAGCCTGACGTGCTAACCGATGGGCTTACGCGCCCGAATGTAGGCGCTGCCGACCTTCCCATCGCCACCGGGCATCGCCTGCAGCGAGTGGACTTCGAACTCAGGCTCGGGGAAGCCGGCGGAGACCATCGTGGCTCGGTACTCCTCAATCGGAATGGTTCCCGAGATGCAGCCGGCCCATGAATCAACCTGCTTCTTGAGCTCGGGCGACAGCGGCTCGACCTCGACCATGTCGGCCACGGCAAAGAGACCGCCGGGCTTGAGGACTCGGAAGGCTTCGCGAATCACCGCACCCTTGTCCTCGGCCAGGTTGATAACGCAGTTCGAGATCACGACGTCGACTGAGGAATCGGGCAGAGGCACTTCTTCGATGGTTCCTTTGAGGAAGGTCGCGTTCGAGACGCCGGCCTTCTCCCGGTTCTGGTTGGCCAGCGCGAGCATTTCGTCGGTCATGTCGAGGCCGTAGGCGTGGCCGCCTGGCGATACCCGGCGAGCCGAGAGCAGCACGTCGAGGCCGGCGCCGGAACCCAGGTCGAGCACGATCTGCCCAGCTTCCAGCTGGGCCAGCAGTGTGGGATTCCCGCAGCCCAGGCTGACTCCTTCGCTGAGGCCGACCTGGCTCAGCTCATCAGCGCTGTACGACCCGGCACAGCCGCAGTCAGACCCCTCCCCGCAGCAGCCGGCCGTCGCGACCGCAGGCTGGATGACCGCAATCCGCTTCGCCGCCTCGGCATAGCGCGACCTGACCGCTTCCTGAACCTCGCTCATCTGCTCACTCCTACCTATTGATGTCTGTCGATGGCTCGACCATAGCACAACCCATCGACGAACGCGAATGGGTAGCGGTATGATCGGGGCGTGGCGTTGAAAGAGCTGCCGGTGCTCCGGCAGCGTGGTACCTGCTGTGAGCTACCACCGGTTGATCCTCAGTGGGCGGAATCGACGGCGGCCGTCCTCAAGGCGGTGTCCGATCCGACTCGGCTGACGATGATGGCGGCGCTCTGGAAGGCCGACGCGCCGATCTGCATTTGCGATTTCACAGGCAGCCTGGAGCTGTCGCAGCCCACCATCTCGCACCACATGGCCAAGCTGAAAGAGGCCGGTCTCGTCGACTCCGAGAAGCGAGGCATCTGGGTCTACTACCGGCTCGGCGAGAGCATGGAGGAGCCGACGCGCCGGCTGCTGGCGCAGCTCCTGGGCTGATCCGGCCCGCGAGTCAGTCGAGCTCGGCCAACCGCGTCATCGGCAGCAGCCTGACCGCCAGTTGGAGCCGGAACGTGGTGTCTCCGGACCGCTCGCCGAGTGTTAGCGATTCGCCCAGCAGCTCCTCCAGGCGATGGATGCGGTAAGCGAGCGTGTTGACGTGGATGCGCAGCTCGCGGGCCGCCTGCTTCCGGTTCCGACCGGTGCGAAACAGCACTTCGAGGGTCTTGAGGAGCTCCCGCCGTTTTGTCCCCCGCTCTTTGAGGATGGGACTCAGCATCGCCGAGACGAAGCGCTCGACCGCCTCCCCCTCCTTGAAGACGTCGAAGAGCTGCAGATCCTCATAGATATGGAGGGTGGCCGCCGCCTCCACCAGAGCCCCCAGCGCGAGCGCCCGCTTGGCCTCTCGGTAGCTGGTGGCCAAGCCGAGGATCCCGGCTCGAGCTGTGCCTGTCGCCACCACCAACAGCCCAGGTCGGAGGAGCGGCTCGATCCCCGTCCGAATGGTGCCGGCCGCCTCGGCGCCTGAGCTCAGCGGGATGACGGCGAGCAGGCCAGGACCGATCGGGACGAGCGGGGCTTCGGGGAGAATCGCCCGCAGGGCGGGGCGGGCCCGCCGCAGGATGAGGTCGGCCTCGGCGTCCGAGGTGGCGGCGGCAGGGGCGATGAGCGCGGCCACGCTGGGGACCGAGAGATCGAGGCCCAGCGCCCGGCCCTCGGCGAGCAGCAGCTCCTCCTGCCCCTCGACCTCGCCGGAGACGACTCGGGTGATGAAGAGCCGCCGGCCCTCCTCCTGAGACTCCGAGAGCAGCCGGCGCTCCTCCAGGTAGCCCTGTGTCATAGGCGTGCTGAGCGCGTCGGTGAAGCGGAGCGTGCGAACCGCGCTCTGGCCCTCGTCGAGGCTCGGACACAGCTCGAGCAGGTGCGTCCAGAGTCGATGGACGCCGATCCGGTTGCTCTGGAGCACGGCTTCCAGTGGGATCGCCCAGCGCGCTCGCCGGCGGCCGACATCGGCCAGGTAGTCGACGTCCCTCGATTCGGGCAGGCGGTCGGTGACCACGGCCTCGCAGTAGAGCTGGGCGACTCGGTTCATCACGCGCCGAACGTCGTCGCGGACGGTCGGGTCGGCGATGGCCGAGTAGGCCGGGACCTCGACGCTGACCTCGTGATACATCCGCGCCGCCAGCGCTTCGGCGAGCCTGTCGAGGGGCTCGCCCTCCAGATCTTGTGCTTCCGCCACCATCCCCCGGCCGATTCTAGGCAACGCCCACATTGACCCCTCTTCGGGGCCTTTGGCGTCATGGAAACGCGCCGCTCGCTCAGGCCGTGGCGGCGGTCTGGGCCGGCGGCCATTTCAGACAGGAAGAGAGAGTTCGAAAGCGCGAATTGAAGGAGGCACAGTGGCACGACGGATGTTGATCAGACTGGTGGGTTTTCTCGCCGTCGTCGCGGTGGCGGCGGCGTGGACCGCCGGCAACCGTCCACTGGTCGGCGGGCGGCTGGTGGCGAACAACGAGATGAATCAAACGAACTGCAAACTCAGCGTGCCGGCCAACCCGCTCACGGCACAGGGCCTGGCGACACCCTGGGTGCTGAGCGGGGCGGACGAGCAGGCCGCGGGATGCGAGCAGACGAACGCGAACGCTCGGGCGTTCGTCCAGGCCGCCATCCTGAGCCCGGACGGTGCCTTGCGGATGTACGACCCGCTGGTCATCACTCGCGGTACACAGCCGGCGGCCGCGCCGACGGTGCCCAGCCTGCCGGCCGGTTCGGTCGTCGGCCTGTGGGTCGGGTTCAACGGCAACGTCTTGAGGCTCGTCGGTCCTGGTACGCAACAGGGGAACTGCGTGAACGGGGTCCCAGGATCGCCATTCGGACAGATGTCGTTCTGCAACACAGGACAGTTCTTCGCCGCGGCCAACCAGGCCGTCAAGGCTGGGAAGCTGACGATCCCGGCTCTCGGGACCGCGCGGGACGGACGGCCGTGCCCGACGACGCGCGACTTCAGCGTCGTCGACCAGGACCAGTCGGACAACGTGACGACCATGTATCTGCTGACCCCTGATGGCCGGACGGCGCAGAACACCCCTCAGAACCAGGCCGCCCTGCGGAAAACGACGGCGATCGCCAACGGCAGTGACAACAGGCTGCTGTCCAGCTTCATCGACCCGGCCCTCGGGTGCCAACCGTTCTCAGTGACCAATGCCACGGACCCGACCGGGCGGAGCACGGAAGCCGGGCAGCCGACGCTGGAGCTGCAGGCGGCCGCCAACCAGCCCGCGCCCGTCGCCCTGATGCCGGCGCTGGACCCGATGGTGCTGGTCAACGGCCAGCCCAATCTCGACAAGGTGAATGCCTATCGTGCGGGGGTTGACCAGCCGTCGGCGGCGACCCTCGCGAACGCTGGTACCGCTGCCTACTGCCAGAACCTGTTGAACCAGGGTCTGCCCAGGATCCTCAACGATCGCGGATTCACGCGTCAGCAGCCCTCGCCCGAGGCCAATGTGGCGCCCAACCTGTTCCTCTTCCTGGCCCAGCGCTTCCAGGCGACATGGACCAACCTGACCTGCCAGGCACAGACGGGGCTGCAGAACCCGGTCACGACCAAGCTGAACGATGACGGGGCCGTGCTGGACGCCACGATCAACCTGCACCCGGCGGCCGCACCGCCGGGTGCGGCTCCGAAGCCCACCGGAGGCGGCCGGCGCGCTGAGTGATGCGTGCTGGCCCGAAGCGTTACCTCAATGGACGGCGGCGAGAGCTGCGTATACGACGCCAAGTGCTCCGACGGCGACCGACAGCACCAGGTCACGGCGCACGCCCGCCGCCGGACCCAGCTTGTACATGAGCACAAGGGCGGCGACGACCAGCGCGAAGCCGAGATTGGACATCCCGATCACGACCATGGCAGCCATCAGCGCGGCGCTGCAGCCAATACAGCTGAGCCCGTACCTGGCAGCGGCGACCAGGGCACCGCTGTGGATATTGAAAGGCAAAGGACCATGGAGCGCGCTCAGGCTTCGACAACGGGCCTGGCTGGCGCGGTTGAGTGGAGTCAGCGCGTAGAGCGCAGCCAGCAGCAAAGCCAAGCCGCCGATCAGATTCTGGTTGGGCCACGGCATATGGATCGCGTTGTAGATGACGTAGTAGGCGGCCCCGAACGCAAGCCAGACCGCGAGATACGTGATGCCGAGCAGACCTGTGGCGGTTTGCCAACCCCTCCGTCCTTCCGAGATGCGCGAGAACTCGAACACGAGCGGGACGGCCGAAGGCAGCATCATCGCGGCCATCATCACGATCCATGTCGATGCAAAGGACTGGATTGATCCAAGGCCCATCTCCATCGCCGCCATGGAGCGAGACTGGGCGACCGTGAGCGCCCAGGCGCCTCCGGCTACGAGGAGAACCGCGAACGCGGTTACGGCTGGAGGCGCGATCTCCAGGTGGGGATGGTCCTGGTCGGCGGCGGTTGCGCAGGCCGGGCAGGCGCCCCGGGGTTTGGCCGGTCTGACCAGCCTCAGGGTTGATAGCAGCTCGTTGGGGCCCATTAGCCGGCGTACTCGTCCCGGCGCCGGACCCAGTCCAACGCCCCCATTTCACCCTCGTCCCGGCCCTTGGGGACGAGGTCCATGTAGTGGTAGGCGACGTTCAACATGTCGAGGCCGCGGGCGTAGGTCGAGTAGGTGTGGAAGATGCGCCCGTCGTCGCTTTTGAGGAACACGCTGATGCCGGGCGCCTCCGACATCGACCACTGGATCGGCTGGTAGTTGTAGTCGACCTGGCCCGCTTTCAGGTCGTCCTCTCTGAAGGAGACGTGGTAGTCGAAGTTGAAATCGCTGCCGGCCGACGACAGCCAGGGGAATGTCCAGCCCATCCGCCGCTTGTAGGCGGCCAGCGCCTGATAGGGCGCTCGCGAGATGGCCACCATCGTGATGTCGCGGTGGTTGAGGTGGTCGGTGACGCCGTTGACGTTGTCCAACCAGAACGAGCAGACCTGGCACGCCGCGTCCTCGGTCCACGTCGTCGCCGGCCCCGCAGTTTCCGGGTTGAACATGGCGTGGTAGACGACCAGCTGGCTGCGGCCGTCGAAGATGTCGCTCAGGGTCTGCTGTCCGTGCTCGCCCTCGAACGTGTACTCCTTGTCGACCAGCTCCCAGGGCAGTTCCCGGCGCTCCCGGCTCAGCTGATCGCGCAGCCTGGTGAACTCCTTTTCCCGGGCCAGATGTCGCTTGCGAGCTGCCACCCAGGCGTCGTGTGTCACCACGTTGGGTGTCGTCATGGAATCCTCCTCACTCGTTGACATCGTCCAGCTATCCGCATAGACACCAGCCGCGCCCGAAACTGGGCGGCGGGGGATACGGCTATCCCCGGGACTCGGCGCGCGGGCCCTCCTGGTGGCCGATGACAGGCTCGAACGCGGCCACGTAGCTTTCGAACCGCTGCTGCCACGCGTCCTGGGCGGGTTCGATTCCGGCCAAGCGATCGAGGCAGCTCTCCCAGCCGGCGGCGTTGCGGGCGGCGGCGCTGGCCGGCAGCTCGTCGGTCAAGATGAAGCGGGTACCTCCCAAATGCGGAGTGAGCTCGAAGCGAAGCGTTTCCTCGCCCCATGTAAAGGCAAGCCGGTGCGGCTGGTCGACTTCGAGCACTTCGCCGGTGAGGGTCATGTCGATCACCTCGGGCGGGAACGGGAATGTGATCGTCGCGCCGGGCACCCACTCGCCACCGTCCACGATGACGTCGCACGGAAACCAGGATCGAAGCTGCTCGCGTTCGGTGAGAGCTCCCCAGACGATCTCCGGCGGATCGGCCAGGTGGCGTTCGAGGCGGACCGCCGGCCGGGAGCGATCGGTCAGCAGCGCTGCGTTTGTCATGTCCTTCTCCTTTTCTCGAGGTGCTCTTCCAGCCTGTCGAGACGCGCCGTCCAGAGGCTGCGGTAGGTGCCGAGCCACTCGTCCAGATCTACGAGCGGTTCCGGCCGGATGCGATAAAGCCGGCGCTGCGCATCAACGCGCGCCTCGACCAGCCCTGCGTCTTTCAGCACGCGCAGGTGCTTCGACACCGCTGGCTGGCTGTGGCCGAGGAGCACGGCGAGCTCACCCACCGACCGCTCCCCGTCGCGCAGCGAATCGAGGATCGCCACCCGGCTCGGCTCGGCCAGAACCTGAAGTGCAGCCAGCTTCATGGCCACAACATGCCAGATCAGTTATATGCCTGTCAAGGCAAGCAAGGCGCTACGTCAACTTCGCTGCTACCGGATCCTGGGTTCGATCCACGGCAGCGAAGACGCCCTCCAGGACACGCTCCTTGCGGCCTGGCAGGGTCTGCTCAGCTTCGACTTAGCACACCGAGGTGCGCGGTCGGTTCAGTCGTACACCTTCTCGGTCCTCAGGTCGGCCAGCACTTCTGCGTCGTGGCCGAAGACCAGACGGGCGTCAGTCCGCTCCGCGATTTGCTTCACCAGGTGGTAGCTGCGCCACCAGGCCGCGTGATCCCGAAGCAGCCAGCCCAGCGGGCGCGCCTGCTCGTAGTTGTCCCGCAGGTGGAACTGGTCGCTGGTCAGAAAGAAGGTTCCCGAGTTCGCGAGGTCGAGCTGCAACCCCAGCAAGGCCGGTGTGTGGCCTGCCAGATGGTGGAGGTGGAATCCCTCGAAGAGCTCGATGTGGGTCCCGTGGACGGGCTGCCAGTTGAACGAGAAGTCAAGGTAATGCGTGACGTAGGCGCCGAAATCCTCTTTGGTGGCCACCGCGTACATCGCGTTGCGCAGCTCGTCGCCGTGAACATAGATGGGCACATCGCTGCCCCGGAAGAACTCAAGCCCGCCCGCGTGGTCCAGGTGCAGGTGGGAGAGGACGATGGCTTTGACGTCGCGGAGGCTGTAGCCGGCTTCGCCGAGCAGGGTGTCCAGCCGGTTCTCGTTGCCGTAATGAGTGATCGCGAAAAGCTCGAAGACCGGCGGCGGCCACAGCTCCCTGGCGTTCGGCGCTGCACCGGTGTCGTACAGGATAGGCCCGATCTTCGGGTGCTCGATCAGCGCCCCGACAATCGCCACCTTCCTTCGCGCGGCCGGCGGGCTCGGCTGGGACAGGGTGCTCACGCCGGCGCCGGCCAGCGGAAAGCCCTCGTCATACTCGATATTGCCCAGGTCCAAGAGGTGCAGTTTCATGGCGTCCTCCTCAGCACTGTGGAGCCCGGCCATGCCTGCTCCTGGTCGGATTATCCCCTGAGCCGGCCGTTTGGGAGAATGCGGCGGGCGCGCCTACGTCACACGTCCGCGACCCGGATCACGACCTTGCCGCGGGCCCGGCCCGCCTCCAGGTATCGAATCGCCTCGGCGGTATCGGCCAGTGGGTAGGTCCGGTCGACGGCCGCCTTCATCTTGCCGGCCTCGATCAGCTCGTTCAGGAACTGGAGATCCGGCGACCGCACGGCGGCGAGGAAGGTCACGAACTTCTGGCGCCCGAATGCGGACAGCACCAACCCTTGGAGTGAGCGGCCGACGGGACCGATCAGCCGGCCGCCGCCCTCGCCACCGACGATGACCAACCTCCCGGTCGGGGTGAGGTGGCGCCGGAGTGCCGCGAGGGGGCGGCTGCCTCCGATGTCGAGGATCGCGTCGTAAGTGTGTCCCGGCTCTGCAAAGTCACCGGTGCCGTAGTCGATTGCGTTGTCGGCCCCGAGCCCGCGTACAAGGTCGACCTTTTCCGCGCTCGAGACGCCGGTGACCGAGGCGCCAAGGGCCTTGGCGATCTGCACCGCGTACGTGCCCACGCCACCAGAGGCGCCGATGACGAGGATCCTGGCGCCAGCGCTCACATGCGCGTGGCGAAGCGCCTGGAGAGCGGTCGCCCCCGATTCCGGCACCGCCGCCGCCTCCTCAAAGGTCAGGCTCGGCGGTTTCGCGGCGAGCGCATCCTCGCGAGCTACGGCGTATTCGGCAAAGGCCCCGCTGCGGGCACTGCCGAATACAGCGTCGCCCGGCCGAAAGCGCCTGACCTGGCTCCCTACCGACTCCACAATGCCCGCCAGTTCTGAGCCGAGAACCGGGTTTTTGGGAGCTCGCAGGCCGTAGCCGGCTATCCGGACCAGGTAAGGCAGGCCGGTCATCAGGTGCCAGGCGCTTCGCGCCAGGCCGGCCGCACTCACCCGGATGAGCACCTCGCTGTCGCCCATTTCGGGGAGTTCGACCTCTGCCAGCCGGAGCACGTCGGCCGTCCCATAGTGATCCCGGACGATCGCCCTCATGGTGGCCTTTGATTCGGCGCCGGCAGGCTCGATTGCGGTGTTCGTCATTGGTCCCTCCTCGGGCCTGGCGTTATCCGTTCGCCCGGCGCCTTACGCCGTAAGGCTAACCGTACGGTGTAAGGTTGTCAACTCGGTATGGCTGCACGGGAAGGGGCTCCTGGACGGCGGCCGTCGCTCACCAAAGACCGCGTGCTGAGCGCCGCCCTCGAACTGGCGGACCATCGCGGCCTGGGGTCGCTCAGCATGCGCAGCCTGGCTCTCGAGCTGGGCGTGGAGGCGATGTCGCTCTACCACCACGTCGCCAACAAGGACGAGATCCTGGATGGTCTCGTCGACCTCGTGTTCGGCGAGATCGAGGTGCGGTCGCCCCCCGCCGACTGGAGGCAGGAGATGCGGCGCCGGGCGATCGCGATGCGGGACGCCCTGCGCCGCCACCCATGGGCGATCGGTCTCATGGAGTCGAGGGCGGCTCCGGGGACGGAATCGCTGCGCCGCCACGATGCCGTCCTGGCGATTCTGCGGGCGGCCGGCTTCAGCGTTGAACTGGCGGGCCACGCTTACTCGGTCGTGGACAGCTACGTCTACGGCTTTGCCTTGCAGGAGAAGAACCTTCCCTTCCACACGCCGGATGAGCTGGCGGCGATTGGGGCGGGCATCCTCGGACGCGTTCAGCCCAAGGATTACCCACACCTGGTCGAGTTCATGCTCGAACGCGCCCTGAAGCCCGGGTACGACTACGGGGACGAGTTCCTGTACGGGCTCGACCTGATCCTCGATGGGCTCGAGCGAGCGCTCGTAGACGCCGGTGAAGATTTTGGGCAGGGATCGCTGAAGCCTCGGCGTTGAACGCTGCACAGCGGCGGCACGTGATCTCACGTGAGATCGGGCCGCGCCATCGAAAGCGCGGCCCGATCGCTTTGGTTGCTAGTGGCCGGGTGCCCCGACGGTGGATCCAGACGTTTGGTTGGCGACGTAGATGCCGTTGTAGGAGCCGTAGTCACCCGTGAACGAGATGTGCGCCCGGCCTTTGGGGTCGATCTGGGCGTCGATGAAGTCGAGCAGGTCTCGGTTGGCTCCGGGCGTCACGGCACAGAAGATGCCTAGCGTGCAAACGTCGCCGTAGTGCATCGGCGTGGGGGTCACGACCGAGTTCGCAAACGTCGGCTGCCCGCTGTTGAAGTTGAGGGACTGAGCGACGCTGACCGTCCAATATGAGGTGGCGTCGCCACCCGGTGATGGCTTGCCATAGGCGGTGGTCGGGATCACATCAGGGGTTTCGATATAGGCCACGACGATTTGGCCCGGCTTGCCAGCCGCGACCGCCGGGTAGTAGTGCGTGCCGGTCCCAAGGTTCGCCTTGACCGGCTGCATCCATGTCTGACCGTCGAAGGAGGCCGAGACCCAGATGTCGAACTCGGGGAGGATGTTCATGGCGAACGCCACGTAGGGATTGCCCTGGTCGTCGAGCGTGAGGTCGGCGAAGATCTCCGACCCATCGTGGAAGGGACCGGCGTCGTACACCAACTGATCGGTCCACGTCGCGCCCCCGTCATCGGAGTAAGCCGCCCAGACCGAGTGGAACGCCTGGAGCTGCGTTTCGTTGCATCCGGTGGCCACGTTTCCAGCCGCATCGGCCGCGAGCCAGGTGACGTAGATGCGGCCTGGATGCTTGTAGGCGACGCCGTAGGCGTTGGTGCCGTAGGGCACGATCTTCAGCCCGCCCGGAATCGTGTCGCAGAGGCCCGCCTGGGCCGCCAGCGGCGAGGTCATGACGTCAACGGGAGCGCCGTAACGGGCTCCGCCGTCGATCGACGTGGAGACCCAGATGGCGCCCGGAGCCCAGTCGTGGTACTCGATCCCCACCAGGGCCTGGTTCGTGGTCTTGCCGGGGGGAATCACCGCGTCCGTCCACTGGCGATCAACGAAGAATGGCTGTCCTGTCGTGTTCGAGGAGCTGAGGAACGACTGTCCCTTGATGGGCCAGGTCTGGCCTTTGTCGAACGACTTGAAAACGTCGACCTGCAACATGTTGGTCGTCAGGTCGATGCCGCGCAGGTTGCTCTCGTACACCGCCCCTGAGCTGTCCACGTTGACCGAGGTATCGCCGCTCGGCGCCTCGGGGGAGGTCGCCGGCGACCAGCTGGTGCCGCCGTTGGTCGAGACCACCATGTCCATCGCGCTGCCCGGGTATGAGACGTAGATGGTCCCGTCCCGCGCAATCGCCATCGACGGTTCGCCCCCACCATCTTTGGGCCCTGCAAACACCACATTCATGCCGATCCCCGGCGCCGGCGCCGCGGCAGCGGATGTCGTGGACGTGAGAGCTAACAGGGCGGCAAACATGAGGAATGCCCGTGTGCGTTTCATCCGACTCTTGCTGACCCCCTTCGCGATAGCACTACGCTGCTCATTAGTGGCAGCGATGCTCATTCAATAGCGCGAAACAGGCAGCCTGCGCAACTTCGCTCGTTCGCTATGCACCGCGGAGCCCCGCCGCGGGCACCGCCCTACCTGACGACGCGGTAGTTGATGTGGGTGACGCCGGGTGCTTCGACCGCCCACGTCTGCTCCAGCTTCACGTCTCCAACGTTCTCGAGCAGGCGGGCGCCGCTGCCCAGCAGGACCGGGACGATGTCAAGGGTGAACTCGTCGACCAGCCCAGCGGACAGGCATTGCTGGATTACGCTGGCGCCGCCCGCGATCAGGACGTCGTGCTCGCCGGCCGCCCGCCTCGCCTGCTTGAGGGCTGACTCGATCCCGTCGGTCACGAAGAAGAACGTGGTGCCGCCGTCCATCTGAAGCGGCGCCCGCGGGTGGTGAGTGAGCACGAAGACGGGGGTGTGGTAGGGAGGGTTCTCGCCCCACCAGCCGTTCCAGGCCGGGTCCCTGTTCCAGGGGCCAGGCCCGCCGCCGAACATGTTGCGACCCATCACCACCGCGCCGACATTCGACATCATCGCCTCGACGATCGGAGTGCTGGCGTTCACCTCACCGCCTTCCTCGCCGTGCTCCTGGCGCCATGCCGCGAGCCCAAATATCCACTCGTGCAGCGCCATCCCCCCGACGCCGATCGGGTTGTCGACGCTCTGGTCGGGCCCGGCGAGGTAGCCATCGAGGGAAACGGCCACTTGGAACCTGACGATGCTCATGCGCGTGCTCCCATTCACGAAAGGCTCACGACGGTTGTCCCCGTCATGTCATCTCTATCTGACGGTCAAGCCGGCCTGAAGTCATCGCTAGTCACTCCACCGCCCCAGAATGTGCTTCGACAGATCGCTTATCCGTATGGGGACGGCCGGCGTGCTAGGTCTCCCTATCGCGTGGCGCTGCACGGCGTTCCGGCCGCGGCCGCAGTGGACGCCGGCACGAACAGGCCGAATATCCGCCGCGTAGCGCAATTCGATCTCTTGAATGTGACAGCCGCACATTTCCGGTCAAGCCCTGAGTTCGAATCAGCGGCCGCTAATCCTTGAAGAGGTCGATGCTCCCGGACTCGTAGCGGTGGAACGAGGAAGGCATGGGCAGTTGGGCCGCGGCTTGGGCCGCCTGGATCTCAGGGTGGGCGGTGAAGGCCAGAACTTTTTCAGGGGACTCCCAGACGTTGACGACCAGCAGTCCGGCCTGGGTCACCGTCGTCACGCTCGCGATCGCACCGAACTCGGGCGCAACACGCCGGACGACGGGGTCGAAATGCTGCTGCTTACGGAGCAGGAGCTGCTGCGGATCCCCATCGAGAGTGTGGACGGTGACGTAAGCCATGGTGGTCTCCTTCATATTCAAGACGTTACCGGCGCAAGGACTGCGATGGTAACATCGCCTCGTGAGTGACGGTCCGCCGGGGGAGCGCGCTCCTGGACGCCTCAGCGTCGTTCAGGAACTGGCCAACAGCTACGACCTTCGTCGCGGGCGTGACGAAATTGCGACGCCATCCGGCGCGTCAGAGTGGATGGAGGCCAAAGGCCTCATCGAGACCGCGGTAGCGCTTTCCGATACCGACCTCTGGGCCCTGCATCAGCTTCGCGCCGCACTCCGGGGTCTGCTCCTTGTCAACAACGGCGTGCCCGTGCGTGGCGAGGACGTAGAGGTGCTTGATCGCGCGATCAGGGATTCCGGCCTGCGACCGAGGTTCGTCGACGGGGCGTCGTTTGAGCTGCACGTGCCATCCGGAGGATTCGTGGGCGGTCTCGGCCGCCTGGCTGCGATCGTCTGCGAGGCGACCCGAGCGGGCACCTGGAAGCGGCTGAAGGCTTGCCCTGAGGACGCCTGCAACTACGCCTTCTACGACCGGTCGGCAAACAGCTCCCGAACCTGGTGCGCGATGTCGCGCTGTGGGAGCAAGGTCAAGATGCGGAGCTATCGAGCCCGGCTGAGGAGTCGGAGCAGCTGAAGTAGCTGCTCCGACTCTCATGGATTCGTCTCTAGGCCGCCGCCTCCGACCGCGAGCGTTCCTCGGTCGAGGAGGGGGGTGCGGCCGGCCACCAGATGAAGCGACCGATGTCGAGCGTCAGGGCTGGGACGAGCACGGACCGGACGATCAAGGTGTCGAGCAGTACTCCCAGCGCGACCAGAGCGCCCATCTCGGCCATGAAGACGAGCGGCATCACCGCCAGGACGGAGAAGGTGGCGGCGAGGACGATGCCGGCCGCCGTGATCACTCCACCGGTGCCCCGGAGCCCCGCGAGCACTCCCTCGCGGTGCCCACGCTGGGCCGCCTCTTCACGGATCCGGGTGACCAGGAAGATGTTGTAGTCGACCCCCAGCGCCACCAGGAAGACGAAAGCCATCAGCGGCACCGAGTAGTCCATGCCGGCAAAGCCGAAGAGATGCTGGAAGAGCAGGCCCCCCAGGCCGAGTGAGGCCGCGTAGGAGACGACAACTGTGCCGATCAGAACAAGTGGGGCCACGAGCGCCCTGAGCAGCACGACCAGGATGACCAGGATCACGGCCAGGACCAGCGGCATGATGATCGACGCGTCCCGCAACCACGTGCTGCGGGTGTCGAGGTCGACCGCGCTGTCGCCGCCGACCAGCGTTCCTGAAAACCGATGGACTGTGTCCCGCAGGCGCTGGATGGTGGCCTCGGCAGGCGAGGTCAGCGGCGCGTCCGCGAGGACGACCGGGATCAAGGTGTGGTCGCCGGCCGCGACCGATGGAAGCACCCGGGAAACTCCGGGGACGCTAGCGGCCGTCGCCGCAACCGCGGCCGCCTGGCTGGGGCTCGCCACGATCACGGCCGGGTCCGAGGCGCCCGCCGGGTAGTGACGAGCGAGCAGCGCCTGTCCGGCCGCGAAGTCGGGCGTGGTTCGGAAGGCCTGGGTCTGACTGAGTCCGAACTTGGACTGCCCGAGACCCAGCGCGAGCAACACGAGCAACCCGGCGACTCCCATCCAGACCATTCGCGGACGGGCCGCGATCGATTCCCCAAGCCGGTCCCACACTCCAGCCCGCTGCGGACGAGCCGTGGCGGGCCGCGGCGAGGCCGGCCAGAAGATCCAGCGGCCGGCAAGAACGAGGACGGCGGGAAGCAGGGTCGTCATGCCGATCAGGACCGCTATCACACCGATCGCACCCGAAGGGCCGAGTCCGCGGGTCGAGTTCATCTCGGCGGCCGAGAGACAGAGAAGAGAGATGGAAACGGTGGCGGCAGAGGCGGCAATGGCCGGCACCGCCCGCCGCCAGGCGACCGCCATCGCGACGCGGTGGTCCGCATGGCGCTTGAGCTCCTCCCGGTAGCGCGCGATCAGCAGGAGTGCGTAGTCGGTTCCCGCGCCGAAGACGAGAACGGGGAGGATGCCCGTCGTCTCCGAGCTGACGACCATGCCGGTTTTCCTGGCCAGCAGGTAAAGAGCAGCGGTGGCCAGGTTGTAGCTGACGCCCACGGTTAGGAGCGGGACGAGCCAGAGCACGGGGCTGCGGTACGTCAGCAGGAGCACGATGGTGACGACGATCACCGTCGCGCCGAGAATCTTGCCGTCGAGGCCGGACCAGACGGCGACGAAGTCGGCGGCCTGGCCCGCGGGACCGGTCACACTGGCCTGGAGTCCGGACGGCCGGTTACGAGCGAGCTGCGCCCTGAGCTCGGAGACGCCGTCGACGACGTTGCCCGGGATGGGGACCTGGACGATCGTGGCCTTGCCATCAGCCGACGGGATCGGACCGCTGACCGCCAGTCCGCCGGTAAACGACGGGAAGCGGGCGATGTCGGCGGCGACCTTGGCGCGGTCCGCAGGCGTCAGCCCGCTCTCGCGCACGTACACCACGGTGGCCTGCATCGGCCGTGGTCCCGGTTGCTGAGCCAGAACCGTGTTGACCTGGGTCGATTCGGCGCTCCGTGGAAGGTAGGACGAAGCGTCGTTGTCGACGATGCCGTAGAGCATCGAAGAGAGGTAGCCGGCGACCGGCAGGAACAAGAGCCAGGCACCGATGACTGCTGCGCTGACTCGGCGTCGCGACAGATGTGAAGCCAGCGTTGCCAGCAGCGGACCGATCGAATCGAACATGGGAGCCTCCTTTTTGGGGTGGTTTCCGAGGTGGCTCCCAAGCTAGATTTCGCCCCGGCTTCCGGCCGTCGGCCTGGAGTCGGATTGTTCAGCCCGCGAGGCCGATTCCGCGAGCGCCTTCTCATACCCAGGTAGGAGGCGTGGTTCCCGCGACGCCACTAGAGTCAGCGCGATGGAACTGGCGCGGCGCATGCGGGAGAGGCTGCGCCGAGTGCCGGACCTTGCCTTCGACACCTCAGTCGCGGTCGCTTTGGCAGTGGCAGCCGAGGTGGAGTACTGGCTATACGGCGCCGGGCTGGGCGCCGCCCCGGGCCCGGACACCCGGGCTGTCGTCATCCTTCTGCTGACCTTGCCCCTCGCAGTCCGGCGCCGCTATCCGGTCATGTGCGCGCTCGTCCAGCTGGCCGGCTCGGTACTGATCCGCGCGCAGCCTCCGTACGTCGCTATCTTCGCGATACTGCTCAGCCTCTACTCCCTGACCGTCTACGGCCCGTCCCCCTGGCTCTCGTTCGGCTGGATCGTCGTATCGACCGTGTCCCTCCAGTTCTTCCTGCCAGACATCCGAATGCAGGTCGCGCCCTCGGTCCTGACGCTCCTCGGCGGGATGCTCGCCTTCGTCGGCGGCGAGGCAACGCGCCAGCGGCAGGCGCACGCGCGTCTTCTCGAGGAGCGAGCCGAGCGCCTGCGTACGGAACGGGATCTGGCGGCCAAGGTGGCGGTGGAGGAGGAGCGCCGGCGGATCGCGCGCGAGCTGCACGATGTGGTCGCGCACAGCGTCAGCCTGATCGTCGTCCAGGCGGGCGCCGCCAGGATGGTCCGAGAGCAGCCGCCAAAGGTGGTCGAGGCCTTGCGCAGGGTGGAGGCCAGCGGGCGAGAGGCGCTCGAGGAGCTGCGCCACCTGGTCGGGCTGCTCGGGAATGAACATGAAGCTACCGAGCTGGAGCCCCAGCCGGGCCTGGCCCAGCTCGAGAAGCTGACGGCCAGCGTGAGGTCGGCGGGGGTAGCCGTCGACCTGGCGGTTACCGGCTCGCCGCGGCAGCTGCCACCAGGACTCGACCTCACCGCGTATCGAATCCTCCAGGAGGCGCTCACCAACACCCTGAAGCACGCTCCAGGGGCGTCGGCGCACGTTCGCGTCTCCTTTGGAGATGAGCAGATAGACCTCGAGGTTGTCGATAGCGGCGGCCGGACCCCGCCGCTCCCGCCGCCGCCGGGCGGTCACGGGCTGGCGGGTATGAGGGAGCGGGTCGCGATGTACCGGGGCCAGCTGGAGGCTGGCCCGCTGCCAGCCGGTGGCTTTGCTGTTCGCGCCCGGCTGCCGCTGCACACCCCATGAGCGACTCGCGGGCGGTGCTCCGCGTCGTGATCGCCGACGACCAGGCGCTCGTCCGGGCGGGCTTTCGCATGATCCTGGAAGAGGCCGGGGGGTTCGAGGTGGTCGACGAGGCGGCCGATGGCGAGCAGGCGATTGCCGCCGTCCGCCGCCGGCGCCCAGACCTGGTCCTGATGGACGTTCGCATGCCGAACCTTGACGGGATTGAGGCGACCCGGACGATCACTGCCAGCGGCACGCCTTGCCGCGTGGTCATCCTGACCACGTTCGACCTCGACGAGCACGTTTTTGCGGCGCTGCGCGCGGGCGCCAGCGCGTTCCTGCTCAAGGACGTTTCACCGGAGCAGCTGATCGCGTCTTTGCGGCTGGTCGCCGCCGGCGATGCGCTGCTGGCGCCGTCAGTGACCCGGCGTCTGGTCGAGCGTTTCGCCGGCCCGACGTCGGGCCCGGCGGCGTCTCAGCTGCTCTCGACGTTGACCGAGCGCGAGCGCGAGGTGCTCATCCTGATCGCGCGCGGTCTCAGTAATGAGGAGCTGATGGCGGAGCTCCACGTCGGCGAGTCCACCGTCAAGACTCACGTGGGCCATGTGCTCTCCAAGCTCGGCCTGCGCGATCGCGTCCAGGCGGTGGTGTTCGCTTACGAGAACGGCTTAGTCCGGCCCGGGACGTCCTAAGCGATCGACTGCGGTGTCACAGTCGGGAGCCGATCGGTGCTTGGATCACCGTGAGCGTAGTTGCCGCCGACGGCGTCAGCAAGGTTTATGGAAACGGCTCGGCACGGGTAGCCGCGCTCGACGGCATCGATTTCCGGGTCAGTCGCGGCGAGTTCGTCGCCGTTATGGGTCCCTCGGGAAGCGGCAAGTCGACGCTTCTCCAGCTGATCGCGGCGATGGACCGGCCGACGGAAGGCCGGATCGTGGTCGACGGCCAGGACATCGCCGGGCTCGACCAGCGCGCTGCGGCTCGCTTCCGTCTCCGCTCGATCGGATTCATCTTCCAGGCCTTCAATCTCCTGCCGAATCTGACCGCGCTGGAGAACGTTGCGTTGCCCCTCGCCTTTGCTGGCATCGCTCCACGTGAGCGCCGCCGGCAGGCGTATGAGCTGCTCGAGCGGCTCGGCCTCGGGGAGCGCGCGGCCCACCATCCGCCAACGCTGAGCGGAGGGGAGAGGCAGCGGGTAGCAGTCGCGCGCGCCCTCGTCAATCGTCCGCTGCTCCTGCTCGCCGATGAGCCGACCGGCAACCTCGATAGCAAATCTGCGGCGGCCGTCCTGGATCTACTCGCGGACCTCCGGCGCACATCCGGCCAAACCGTCCTGTTGATCACTCACGACACGGGCGTCGCTGCGCGCGGCGACCGTGTCGTCCGCCTGCACGACGGACGCGTTCAGGCGGCGGAGCACGCATCGTGAGGTTGGGCGACCTGCTCGCGTTTTCGGCCCAGAACGTGAGCCGGACGCGCCTGCGGACCAGCCTGAGCGCGCTTGGCATTGCGATCGGGACGGCCTCGATTGTCGTGTTGCTGTCCGCGGGCACCGGCTTCCAGGCGATCGCAGTCGGCCAGGCCGCCGACATCGGGGCGCTGACACAGGTGATCGTCTTCCCGGTCGATGCCGGTGCCAACCAGCCGAAGCCGCTGACCGCCGACGTAGTGAGCCAGATCCGGGCGATTCCGCACGTGAAGGACGTCGAGACGCAGGTGGCGCTGCCACCGGTCCGCGTCAGCGTGGCGGGGACGTCGGCGGTCGTCCCGGCGCTGGGCGGTCAGCCTTTGAGTTACGACGGCCCGTTCCTGGCGACCGGCGACCTCTCGGCATCCGACGCTGTCGTGATGCCGAGATCTCTGCTCGACAAGGCCGGTACGAAGCCCGCTCAGGCCATCGGCCAGCCCGTCGGTCTCACAGTCGGCGCCTCCGTCTGCTGCCCGGACCCCCGAATGGGCGGGGTTCTGGCCAGCGGGCCGGACCGCACCTACACCGGCCACATCGAGGCGGTCGTCGACGACGTCCCTGCCTTTCGCGGTAGCCCCTCCAAACCGACCCTGCTCGGAGTTGCCCAACCGCTCGCGGCCGCCGTTATGGGCGATGCATCAGGTCTTGGTCAGGCCGGCTACCTCAACCGGCAGGGATTCGCTCAGGTGACGGTCAACGCTGACGACGCGCGCTTCACCCCGAGCGTGGAGCGTGCACTGGGCCAACTGGGCTTCCGGACGATCTCGCACGCCGACAGCATCGCCCGCGCCCAATTCGTCTTCGGCATGATCGACGTCATCCTGCTGGCGCTGGGTTTGATCGCGCTCTCGGTGGCGGCGGTCGGAATCGCGAACACGATGATCATGACCGTCGTCGAACGAACCCGTGAGATAGGGATCATGAAGGCACTGGGCGCGGAGCCCGCCGCGGTCCGCTCCCTGCTGCTTCTCGAAGCGGCATTTACCGGCATCATCGGCGGCGCCGCAGGACTCCTGGTGGCCTTGGTTGTGGCGGCGGCTGGCAACGTCGGCTTCCAACACTGGCTGGACACGACGCAGGTGACGTCGCAGGGCAGATTCCTTACCCACGCCACGCTGTTCCAGCTGACTTGGGCCCTGGTCCTGGGCGCGCTCGTCCTGGCAATTGCTGTGAGCCTTGCCGGTGGCTGGTTTCCAAGCCGCCGCGCCGTTGCCCTGGAGCCCGTCGAAGCCCTGCGGTACGAGTAGCCGCTCGGCGGCTCGGCTGGCCGCCGAGCAAACCGCGTCGTTGACAGCTTCGAGGCCAACTGATGTACTCGCAGCAGGTCCGTTCCAAGGGGGTGTAGGAATGGCGATGCTTCTCTACGTCGGTAGCTATGGCTCTGACGACCCAACCAGAGCAGTCCTGCCGCTGCTGAGTGCGCGCGGGGCTGTCGAGGCAGGCCACCAGGGCGAGGTCTTCCTGGTCGGCGAGGCCGTGTACCTGATGCGCGACAAGATCGCGGACTCCCTCAATCCGGTCGGCTGGCCGAATGTCGGCGAGGTGCTCCGAGACGTGGTCGGCAAAGGAGTCAACTTCTTCGTTTGAGGTGGGTGCAGTGACGCCCGTGGGGTGGTAAACGCTGACCTGGAAGGCAAGAACGCCAAATTCACCAATCCGAGGGAGTTCGCCGAGCACTGCGTGGCTGCGGACAAGGTGATCTCCACCTGACCGAACAAGGGCGGCCCGACCGCATCTGACACCGCCCGCATGTGGCGGTGGTTGTCATCCGCGTGTAACAGTCGCCCGCTATTTCTGACCGGGATGGCAGATATAGGGCTCCGCGTGATTATCCCTTGCCTGGACGAGGAAGCTGCCATCGGGCCGCTCGTAACCGAGTTGCGTTCGC
Source organism: uncultured Actinomycetes bacterium (assembly GCA_964529765.1). Lineage (GTDB taxonomy): Bacteria > Chloroflexota > Dormibacteria > Dormibacterales > Dormibacteraceae > CAZHAC01. The sequence continues at coordinate 204 of CAZHAC010000012.1, read as the reverse complement.
TCCTCAGCCCCAGCCGCGATCGCGTGATTGTGGTCGACAACGGATCGCGGGATCGCACCTCCGAGGTGGCCGTCGCCGCCGGCGCTGAGGTCGTCGCCGAGCCGGCTCGCGGCTACGGCCGCGCCTGTTACGCCGGCTTACTCGCGGCTGGCGACGGCATCGCCGTCTTTCTCGACGGTGACGGCGCCGACCGGCCGCAAGACG
>CAZHAC010000011.1:0-27670 GCA_964529765.1 uncultured Actinomycetes bacterium | reverse complement strand
GGACGGGGCATCAGGCCGGCCAGCACGTCGACGTACGGCTGACGGCGGAAGACGGCTACCAGGCTCAGCGCAGCTACTCGATCGCCTCGCCACCGGATGATGGGGAGCGGCTCCGGCTGACGGTCGAGCGTCTCTCGGACGGAGAGGTCTCGCCTTACCTGGTCGACGAGCTGGCCGGTGGTGACCAGCTCGAGTTCCGGGGACCCATCGGCGGCTTCTTCGTCTGGGACGTGGCCATGGCTGGTCCGCTGTTCCTGGTCGCCGGTGGCTCGGGAATCGTCCCGCTGATGGCCATGATCCGGCATCGGGCGGCCCAGGGCAGCCGGGTCCCGGTACGCCTGCTCTACTCGTCGCGCAGCCTGGAGGACGTCATCTATCGAGAGGAACTCGATCAACTGGCCGCAAAGGCAGACGGGCTGGAGGTCTTTTACACGCTGACGCGAAGCCGCCCGGCCGGCTGGACCGGCTACTCGCGACGGATCGATATCGGGATGCTCGGGGAGACCGGCGGGCCGCCCGACCAGGGAGCGACGTGCTTCGTTTGCGGCCCGACTCCGCTGGTCGAGGCGGTTGCGCAGGGCCTGGTGCAGCTTGGATATCCGCCGTTAAGAGTCAAGACGGAGCGGTTCGGTCCCACTGGAGGCTGAGATGGATGACACGCAGATGAGGCTGGACGGCAACGCCGCGGCGGGCATGCTGGACGAGGTGTTCAGCCACGAGATGACAGTCGCCCGCGCTAAATGCGCAACCTGCGGGACGATCTCCGAAATCGGCGCCGAGCACGTCTACATGTACCCCCACTCACCGGGTATGGTCATGCGCTGCGGCACGTGCCAGGACGTGCTGATGGTGTCTGTCACCGGTCCGGGATGGCGGCGGATGGGCCTCCAGGGGATGACCTGGATCGAGACCCGCGAGCCGGGCCCGGGCTGACGATGTCGCGGCGGAACTGGCTGCGGGGCAAAGGTGCCCGCCCCGGTGGTTGCACCGGGCGTGGCGGCAGCCCTCGCGGACGCGCTGGATTGCCCCGCCTGGAGGGCGACCCGGGCTCGAGTAAGACCGGCTGCCCGTAGTGCCGGATCTCGAGCGGAGCGCCTTCCAGCAGCTCGTAGGTCGCGCTTCGCCGGCCGATCTCCACCTTGAGGCGACGCCCGCGATAGACGATCGTGAAGGCAATTCTCGAGAGGCCGGGCGGGAGCTTCGGCGCAAACTCGAGGATCGATCCGTAGTCGCGCATGCCGCCCAAGCCGGCGACCACGCCAATCCAGCCGCCGGCAAGCGCCGCCAGGTGCAGCCCGTCGCGGACGTTGTGTTCCAGGTCCTCGAGATCGATCAGCGCGGCCTCGGCGAGGTAGTCATAGGCCAGGTCCAGGTAGCCGACTTCGGCGGCGATAACCGCTTGAGTGGCGGCTGATAGCGAGGAGTCACGAACTGTCAAGCGCTCGTAGTAGTTGAAGTTCTTGAGCTTCTCCTCGTGGCTGAATGCGTCTCCCCGGAGGTGCAGAGCAAGCACGAGGTCCGCTTGTTTAACCACCTGCTTCCTGTAGAGGTCGAAGTAGGGGAAGTGCAGCAGTAGCGGGTACTGATCGGGGGTGGTGTGCTCAAAGTCCCAAACCTGGTGCCGCGTGAAGCCCTCCGACTGCTCGTGCACACCCAGGCGGTGATCGAAGGGGACCACCATGGCCGCCGCCGCCGACCTCCAGGTCGTTACCTCGTCGGGCTGCACGTTCAGTTCGGCGGCCCTATCCGGGTGTCTCTCCACCGCCGCAGCCGCGGCCAGCAGGTTTCGCTGAGCCATGAGATTCGTGTAGATGTTGTTGTCCGCAAGGGCGCTGTATTCGTCGGGTCCGGTGACGCCATCGATGCGGAATGTGCCCTCTTGAAAGTGACCAACTGAGGCCCAGAGCCGAGCCGTTTCGACCAGCAGCTCAACGCCATAGTCGCGTTCGAATTCGACATCTTCGGTGGCCCCGACGTAGCGCACTACGTCGTCGGCGATGTCGGCATTGATGTGGGCTGCTGCCGTGCTCGCCGGCCAGTATCCAGAGGCTTCCTCACCATGTATCGTGCGCCAGGGAAACGCCGCGCCCTTGAGTCCCAGCTGTTCCGCCCGCGCCCTTGCCATGGGCAGCGTCGAGTGCCGCCAGCGCAAGGCCGAGGCGACACCGCCGGGATGCGTGTATGTGAGAACCTGGCCCACGAAGGTACCTGCGTCCCAAAAGGTGTGACCGTCATAGCCGGGCCCGGTCAGCCCTTTTGCGCCGATCGCCCGCTCTTCTGCGCGCGCCGCCGCCTGCAGCACGTGGAAGAGGCCGAAGCGGACAGCCTGCTGTATCTCGGGATCTCCGTCGATGACGATGTCGGCCTGATCCCAGAAGTGGTCGAGGTATTCGCGTTGACGTCGAGCGAGGCCTTCCCAACCACCCAGACGGGCTTCCGAGAGCGCCGCGTCGACCTGGTCGCGAAGCGCCGGCACCGACCGCACGGACGACCAGGCGTAGGCCACAAACTTGACTATCAGCAGCCGGCTTCCCGGCTCCAGCGCTGCGGCTGCGGTAACACGTCCCAGGTCCGGACTGCTCTCGGTGGCAACCGAGCTCCTGTCTGGGGCTTCAATCAGATGATCCATGCCCGCGGCAACGCGAAGTCCGCTCCGGCGGGTGCTGTGGACGAGAATGACTTTGCGATCACCCTGCCAGACATCCTCCGGGACGAGGGTCGAGTCAGCCGCCGTCGCTGCTCTCGGATCGTCGATCGCTGCTGCCTGAACAGGCTCGTTTGCGACCAGCTCGGATTGCACGACGAAGCGCGTGAGCTCGTCCAGCGGCTCCACTTCGTAGACGATGGCGGCCACGGATCGCTCCGCAAAGGAGACCATGCGTGTCGACGAGATACGTATGGCCTTTCCCGCGGGCGACCGCCACTTGATTCGTCTCTCGAGAACGCCGGCTCGGAAATCGAGGAAGCGATCGTGCTCGAGAAGCTGCCCATAGCGCACGTCGTATATCTCGTCGTCGATGAGAAGCCGGATGATCTTGCCGTCGGTGATGTTGACCAGCTGCTGCCCGGCCTCAGGAAAGCCATAAGCGGTCTCTGGATAAGGCAGCGGGCGCTCCTCATAGAACGCATTCAGATACGTGCCATTGATGACGAATGGCTCTCCGCCGTCGAAGTTGCCGCGCCAGCCGAGGTGGCCGTTCGAAAGTGCGTAGAGCGACTCGGTCTGGGCCAGGATGGAGAGATCGAGCTCATACTCCCGGAGGCCCCACGGCTCGGGCGTGAACGAGCGGTGAGTGATCAACGATTGAGCAGCTCCGCGAGATCTTTGACGACGACGTCGGCGCCGTGGCGGAGGAGTTCGTCAGCCTGGCCGGCGCGATCTACGCCGACCACAAAGCCGAAGCCACCTGCGCGTCCTGCCCCGACGCCCGCCAGCGAATCCTCGAACACAGCAGCGGCATCCGGCTCGACTTTGAGAGAGCGTGCTGCGGCCAGGAACGTATCCGGCGCCGGCTTCCCCCGCAGGTGTTCGCGCGCCGCGACCACGCCATCGATCGTAGCGGCGAAGTATTCATCGATCCCAGCGGCCCGGGTCACCTGCCGGGTATTCGCGCTTGAAGAAACGACCGCGCACGGCATGCCGTGCTCGCGAGCTGCCTGAAGGTAGCGGAGCGAGCCCGCGAACGGCTCCACTCCCCGCTCATCGATCAGCCGCTGGACGAGGTCGTTTTTCCGGTTGCCGAGTCCGTGGATTGTCTCGGCAGTGGGCGGATCGTTTGGAGAGCCCTCGGGCAACGTGATGGCGCGCGAGGCCAAAAAGTCTCGCACTCCGTCGTAGCGCGGCTTGCCGTCTACGTAGCGGTCGTAGTCGACGACCTCGTCGAACTCACGGAACGGCTCGCCGGTCCGCCTCGAGCGCTCGCGCAGATAAGCGTCGAACATCGTCTTCCAGGCAGCGGCGTGCACCGTGGCCGTCTCCGTAAGCACTCCGTCGAGGTCGAAGAGGCAGGCGACAACACTGTCCGGCAACCCGAGCACGTCAACTTCCAGTATCCCGCTGCGTACCTCCCGGCGTTGCCCTCAAGCCTCGGAGGGGTAGGGCTGACGGGCTTCGCCCGGCTGCCCGAAGGGGGGCACTCCCCCCTCAGGCTTCAGGAATGCCCAGCGCTCCGCGCTGATCGAGGTAGACGAGCACGCCAAGCGATGGCACAACCAGGACGACAACCATCGCGGTGACTACCAGGAGCAGGACCAGGGTTGGGGTGGGTGCGGCGGCCTGTGAGATCGTCAGCCCTCCCGGCAGCATGTAGGGCGACTCGGCGAAGCCCAGGGCGAACACCAGCGAGCCCACACCGACAACCGCGAGGGTGCGGTACCAGGCGAAGATGCGACGCCAAAGCAGGAAGCCGACCACTGGGGTGACCACGATCACCGCCCACGCAAACGGCGCTCCCCGGCCTATCAGCATCCCGCTCAGGAGGCCTGGGTTCTCGAGGCCGACGCTTACGAGCGCGATCGTTCCCATCCCCATCAGCATCAGCGTCGCGACGATGGCACGGCGCCGGAAGTAGTCGACCATCTCCGAAGCGCCAAATCGGCGCGCGTCGCCGACGAGAAAGGCGGCGCCGATGAATGCGGTGGCCGCCAGTGACACCAGGCCGAAGGAGATCGACATCGGGCTGATGCAAGCTTCCCAGACAGGAATGTTGGGGCCGCCCACCGCCACCCGGCCGGAGGCGATGGCGCCGAGAACGGCGGCAAAGAAGAACGGTGCCATCAGCGAAGAGACACCGAAAACCAGGCCAGTCCGGCGGTGGGTTCGCGGATCGCCGGCGATGTGCCGGAAGGCGAAGAAGGCGCCACGCAGTATCAGTCCTAACAGGGCAAAGGCGAAGAGCGGATAGAGGCTGGAGAACACCGACTGGAAGAGAAGCGGGAAGCCGGTCCAGGTGAGAACGATCGCCAGCACCAGCCAGACGTTGTTGGCTTCCCAGACGGGCGCCATCGCGTAGTCGATCAGGTGCTGCGCCTCGCGGCCGCGGCGGCTGTGACCCGCCAGGAAATCCCAGATGCCGGCGCCGTAGTCGACTCCGCCGGCGACGCTGTAGGCGGTCACCGCCAGCAGCAGGACGAAGGCGATGAGATCAGGCAGCCAAACCGTCATCGATCAGCTCCTGGTCAGCATGTGAAGCGACCGCCGGGTTGCCGCCCGCAAGCCGAAGACCGAAAGAACGATTGCGCCCAGGAAGCCGAGCGACGCCAGCAGGCCGACGACGACTCCGATCGTGATCACCCGCAATGCCCCTGAAATGTCGCCGCGAGGTCTCGCGCGGGGCGGCACTGCCGTCGCTTCTGAGAAGGACTCGGGCCGAGGCCCATACGGCACCCCCTCTTCTGGAGTGACGCCGACCTCCGCGGCATCCGCCCGCCGCCAGCCCGCGCTCACCCGTCTCGCCAGCGTGACGAAGAGGACGGCGAAGGAGGCATAGACGACGACCAGAGTCGACAGCGTGGTCCACACGAAGCCGGCCGGCGCGCCGGTCACTGCCTCCGTTACCCGCATGGTGTCGTACACGATCCAGGGCTGCCGTCCGACTTCCGTGGTGGCCCAACCACTCTCGATACCGGCGTAGGCGCCGACACCGGCGAGCGCCGAGACTCGATAGAACCATGGTGAGTGGGGTAGGCGCCGCCGAAACAGCAGAACCAGGAAGTACCAGGCAGCCAGGGCTACCGCGGCGCTGCCAAGGCCCACCATGATGTCGAAGGCAAGGTGGGTGATGTTCGCCTCGACGATGGTTGGTCGAGCATTTGCAGCCACGCTGGTCAGACCGGGAACCACCGTGTTCGGCGAGTAGCCAACCAGGATGGAGTCGAAGGAGGGGATCGAGAGGCCCCACTGGACCTGCCCCGACCCATTGAGGAGTCCGCCGACAACCTCGGGATTGTGAGACCGCGTGTTCCAGGTAACCTCCATCGCGGCGAACTTGGCGGGTTGGTCAGTGACCAACGCGCGTGCGGCCAGATCGCCGACCACCAGCTGGACCGGGGTCAGTGCGGCGGCGACGGTGAAGGGAACGGCAAAGGCCAGGCGTTGATAGTGGTCGCGCCGGCCCCGAAGCCAGGCCACCGCGTAGATGGAGGCGACGGCGAAGCCGGCAGCGATGTAGCTGGCGATGACAAAATGCCACAGCTCGTAGCCCAGGGCTCGCGGGAAGAGAACGGTCAGCACGTCTACGGTGGCTACCTGACCGGATGTATTGAGGGTGACGCCACCTGGCGTGTTCATGAACGAGTTGCTCGCCAGCACGCTGAATGATCCCAGGAGAGCGACAGGTGGAAGCGTCAGACCGAACGCCCAGTGGACTCGTCCGGGCAGGCGTGTCCAGCCGTAGAGATAGATGCCGATGAAGATCGCTTCCAGAAAGAAGGCGATGCCTTCGATCGCGAAGCCCATTCCCATGGCGGCCCCGAAGCGGCCCATCAGCAGCGGCCAGAGGAGGCCGAACTCAAACGAGAGGATGGTCCCGGTGACGGCGCCGATCGCGAACGTCACCGCCATCAGCACGGACCACCGGCGTGCGATTTTGAGCGCGACAGGATCCTTCCTGAACACCCCGATGCCTTCCATGGTCAGCAGGTAGGCCGGGAGTGCGACCCCGAGGGGCACCAGGATGACGTGATAGCCGAGCGTGAACGCCATCTGGACGCGGCTTGGAAGCAGGGCGTCGGCTACGAGCAGCTCGACGATGTGCATGACGCCCCTTACTCAGCCGCTCAATCGCCGGAAAACCGGGGAGTGAGCATTCACGGCTAGGCCGCCCTCCGCCCAACATACTCTGCCGCATGTGAGCGTGCGGCTAGGTCGCGAGGAGCTTCCGAGCTGCTTTAGGGGCTGGCGCTCCGGTCATCAGGGCGAAGGCGGCGGCGGTGCCGATGCCGTAAGCGAGGTGCGCGCTCCAGTCTTTGAAGAGCGTCTTCAGGTCGTAGGACCAGATCGGTTTGTAAAGGCCGGCTGGCGGCAGGATCACATAGTCGGCCATAAACACCGCGCTGCCGAGTACCGGGCCGAGCCCGATGTAGGACCGCCGCAGCGAGCCGGCTATGACCCCGTAGAAGGCGCCCCACGCCACTCCGTAAGCCCAGTGCACGATGTTGTTCGTGGGCCCCGCCGCGTCGTCCGGCAGTGGCCTCTGCAAGAACGCCTCGGCAAGCCGCTTCCCGAGCCGCCCTGGCGCCGATACCTCGTCCCAGTTGTCTACGCCCCCGAACTCCCACCTCAGCGGTGCGCTTTCTCCGCCGCCTCGCCAGTAGCGCAGGTACCAGACGGAGTCCATGGCCGCGGTCCCGACCGCTCCAGCGAACATTCCGCGAGAGACCGCGGCGATCGGTGTCAGACGCGATCGCCTTCCCTTCCTTGAAAGCACTCGTCCAACGCTACGAGCCGATCGCGCTGCTGGCGGTCAGCCGGCTCTGGCTTCAGTCAGCTCCGGGTTGCAGATGATCTCCCAGAGGTGGCCGTCAGGATCGCGGAAGTACCCCGAGTAGATGCCCCAGGGCCGCTCGTGGGCTTTGTCGGTGAGAGTGGCGCCCGCCGCCTCGGCGGCGTCCAGGAGGGCGTCGACCTCCTCTTTGGTCGCCACCGCGTGGCCGATGCTGAAGCCGCCGGTCTGGGGCGCAGTGAGAGGCACGTTGGCGTCCTTCGCCAGCTCGGTTCGCGGGTAGAGCGCGAGAATGAGGCCGGGCTGGAGGTTGAACATCGCCAACGCCCCCGCCGCTTGGTTCTCGTCGCCCTCGAACTCGGTACCGACGACGCCCGGCGACTCGAGGCCGAGTCCGTCGCGGTAGAAGGCAAGGGCGCGGCCCAGGTCCGCCACCGCAAGCGTGATCACGTTGATCCGCGGCTGCATGCGGGTCACTGTCGGCGCTGGTCTGCCGGCACCCAGCGCTGGCCGTCCCACCACCACTTGCCGTCGGCTGAAAGCTGCGGCGGCGGGGGTGGGGCAGCTGGAGGATTCGGGCGGCGCGTACCGGTCACCAGCGCCATGACGACGACCAGCACGATCACCAGCAGCACCATGAGCCAGATGATCCAGAGAGGGTGAATCGCCATCAGAGCTCCTTGCCGCAAACCATAGCCCGGAATGGGCGCCGGCGGCCTAGACTCGGTTGATGAAGACCGTGGGTGACCCCGAAGAGGTCTTCGTCCCGGACGAGAGCGAAGAGGAGGCCACGGCAGACACTCCCGCTCCCGCCGACTCGCCGCCGCGGGAGGACGAACCGGTCTCCGCTTGATGCCAACGCCGCTGCCGCTCCTGGGCTTCCGAGAGTGGTCGGTCGGCGGCGGCCACCTGGTGAGCGCGATCCGGGTCGAGCGCTGGACGCGTCGCACGATGACGGCGACCTGTAGCGAGGGTCATCGAGCACCCGCGGACGGCTGCACGTGCGGCGTCTACGCGGTCGACACCTGGCCGCGCCTGGGCGACGGGCGCTTCTATGAACACGCGTCCGGGCGGATCCGGCTGATGGCCGAGGCGCTCCTTAGCGCGGCGGCGCTGGCGGCGGCGGTGACCCTGGTCCTGACTGAACGCGCGCTGCTCAGCCAGGGGCGGTGGGGTGGAGGGCTGGCGGTCGCGGTGGCCATGACGATCGGCCTGCTCGGCATCGTCCCGAGTGCGATCGTGCTCGCCCGGCCGCTCGCCCCCTACCTGATGGGAGCGGTCCTCCTCTCCGGGCGCGTACTTCACTACGACAACGGCGTCCTGCGCGCCGAGCGGGCGCGGATCGCATGCTTGATCCGGCCTTTAGGTGTTTCCCGCCGCCTGGCCGAGAGCGTCGCCGGCCGCTACGGCGTACCGGTTTTCAGCTGGAATGAGCGGAAGCGGGCCCTGGCTTACCTGAGCGAACACGGCGATCTCTGGCCGCGCATCGAGGTAGCGCGGCGCCGGGTGCGAATCCGGAACCCTCATCCTTGGGAGAGCGGCTAGGCCGCGAAGCTGCTGGATCCCGCCGGCCGGCCGCCGTCAGGCCACCGCCCGCTGGTAGTGGCGGATGATCGCACTGAGGTCGAGTTCGCCGACGGACTCATTCGCTTCGGCGAACAGCCTGGTCACTGCCACGGTCAGGGGCACTGGTGCGTCCGCCTGGCGGAAGGTGCCCAGGGCAAGCTCGAGGTCCTTGACCATGTCGGTGAGGCGGAAGAGCACTGGCTCGTGCTGATCGTCCAGAAATCCGCGCTCTCGAACCTGCAGATAGGGAGCGAGCCGCGCGAGAACCCAGAAGGCGTCCTCCTTGCGCAGCCCGACCGCCGTTGCCGCCGTCTCCAGCTCGGCGGCCAGTGCCGAGATTCCGCCGAGCATGGTGTTGGCGACCAGCTTGAGGCGCGCGGCGGCGCCGGCGGGTCCGATATACCGAGACTCACCGAGCAGCTCAAGGACAGGGCGCGCGCGGTCGGTCAGAGCGGGGTCGCCACCTATAAGAATGACGAGCGATCCGGATTCCACGGCCGGTGTGCTGCCCAGCACGGGGGCGTCCAGGAAGTGGGCACCGGTAGCCGCGATCTTCTCCGCCAGCTCCTCCTTCAGCTCGGGCGAGGTCGTGCTCATCTCCAGGAAGAGCTGTCTGTCGGCCGCGGCCAGGACCCCCTCCTCGGCCGTGTAGACCTCCCTCACCGCCCAGTCGCCGGTAAGCGAGCTGATGACGATGGTTGCCATCACCGCCGCTGCGGGCGCCGTGTCCGCCACCGTTCCGAAGCCAAGGCTCTCCGCTTTTTCGCGGGTCCGGTCCCAAAGCACCACGTCGACTCCGTTCTGGCTCAGCCGGCGAGCGATGGCGGAGCCCATCTTGCCCGTACCGAGGATCGCAACCTTCATGGCCCCAACGTACATCCGCCTCCCCCTGTTCGCGGGGTGGGGAGGCGACCAATGCAGTCAGCCGCCGGCGATGACGACTCCGCTCTCATAGGCCGCCACGACCAGCTGCGCGCGGTCGCGTGCTTCCAGCTTGGACAGTATCCGGCCCACGTGCGTCTTCACGGTGGCCGGGCTCACGAACAGCTCGCCCGCAATCTCGTCATTGCTCTTGCCCTGCCCGACCAGCGCCAGCACCTCCCGCTCGCGGTCGGTCAGTTCGGAGATGTCGCGCTGCCCTCGCGACGTAGCCGGGCGCGACGCGAAGGCCGAGATCAGCCGGCGCGTGATCGAAGGCGCGAGGAGCGCGTCGCCCGAGGCGACAACCCGGATGGCGCGGAGCAGGTCTTGCGGTTCGATGTCCTTGAGCACAAATCCCGCCGCCCCCGCCCGCAGCGCCTCGAAGACGTACTCGTCGGCCTCGAAGGTGGTCAGGATGAGCACGTGCACGCCCGCGAGCTCCGGATCGCTGGCGATACGCAAAGTGGCCTGGATGCCGTCGAGCACGGGCATCCGGATGTCCATCAGGACGACGTCGGGCCGCTGCGCGCGCGCCAACACCACCGCCTCCTCGCCGTTGGCGGCTTCCCCTGCGACGTCGAGGTCGGGGGCAGTCTCCAGGAGCACGCGAAAGCCGGCGCGGAGGAGCGTCTGATCATCGGCGATGAGGACCCGGGTCACGCGCCGGTCACCGGCAGCGTGGCGTGGACGCTGAACCCGCCTTGCGCCTTGGGTCCGGCGTCGAACGAGCCGCCCGCAGCACGGACCCGCTCGCGCATCCCGGCCAGACCGTGGCCGGCTCCGACCTGCTCCGGCGCCGCCCTGCCTTCACCGTCGTTCTCGACATCGACCACGATCGCTTCCGGTGTGAGCCGGACCCTGACCTGAGCGCTGGCTCCGGGCGCATGGCGAACCACGTTGGTCAGCGCCTCCTGGATGATGCGGTAGGCCGTCAGCGCAGCCCCCGGCGTGGCAACATCCGCCGGTCGGTCCATATCCAGCTCGACGTGCACCCCCGAGCGCCGCACCCGGTCGACAAGGGCGTCAATCTCACTGAGGCCGGGCGCGGGAAGGAGCGGCTCCGGCTCACCGGACTCACGCATCAAGCCGAGGATGGCGCGCAGGTCGCGCATAGCGGTCTGGCTCGTCGACTTGATTGTCAGCAGCGCCTGCTTGGCCTGCTCCGGGTGGTCGTCGATCACGTGGGCGGCGACCCCTGCCTGGACGTTGATCACCGCCATCGAGTGCGAGACAACATCGTGGAGGTCGCGTGCGATCCGCAGACGCTCTTCGGCCAGCCGGCGGCTCGCCTCCTCTTCGTGTGCCTTCGCGGCCTGGCGCTCGGCCCGGGCGCCCAGCTCGGCCGCCACCTGTCCCGCGAGCAGCGCGGCCACGACTATCACGCTGACCCAAACCCCGTCGTTGGCGTTGAGCGTCTGCCCGGCTAACGACGACCCGACGAAGACGGCCACCGTGGCGGCCGCGAACAGCGCGCTCCGGCGGCGCCCGCCTGCGCTAGCCGAGCGGTAGGCGGTGACCGCCAACCCGATGAAGAACGAGGTGTCGGTCGCGTAGCCGAGCGCGAAGTAGGCGCCGGTGCCGGCCAGCGAGACAGCCAAGGCTGGGACCGGCCAGCGGCGCGCAAAGACCACCATCGTCGCCGCCGAAAGAATCATGACGGCTGCCAGCGTGTCGCCGTGACGGCCCCGGTGAGTGTTGGGAGACACGACGGTCCCGCCCCAGACCACGAGCTCAACGAACGCACCGATGGCGAGTGACCGCCACCAGCGGCGCCAGAACGGGCCGAATCCGCTTCTCACGCCGGCGATCCTAGCCCAGCCTTTGCCGCGCGTCGTCCACCCAGTGGAGTAGGCGCGTACTCCCTGAGTCGGACGCCAAGAATCCGCCCCAGCGCCGACGACGGTTACGAGCTCGACAGGGGAAGCTCCGTGCCGCGGCGGTAACCCGCCAGCTCAGCGACAGGAGAAATCACATGACCGAAACCTTCCGCAACCTGCTGCGGCGCAAAGTCCGTTCGATCTTGACGATCTCCGGGATCGTGATCGGCATCTTTGCGCTGACGACGATGGGCTCGATGGCCGAGCACTTCAACTCGCTGCTCGGCACCGGTGTCCAGTACGCGGGGACCAGCGTTGCTGTCGGTCCCCCGCCCGAACAGCAGGGCACGCTCCTGCCTCTCAGTAAGGCCGGCGAATTGGCGCGCGTCGAAGGCGTGGCAAAGGTCTATCCGAACTACTCGTTCAGCCTGGCGCCGAGCGGAGATCAGATCAAGATGGGCCCGCCCGACATGATCACCGCCGAGCGCCCGGGCGCCGAGGCTTATGGAGCACCGGCGATGCCGGTCGCGCTCGGGCGTGACCTCGGCTCGGACGAGCGAGGCGAGGTCGTCCTCGGCGCCGGCCTCGTAAGCGAGTACGGCAAGACGGTGGGCAGCACCATTGACCTGCCGGTTCCGCCCAAGGACGCCAAGCCCGGCTTTGTGACGCACCCCTTCCAGGTTGTCGGCGTAATGAAGAAGACCGGCAACATCTACGACAGCATGGCCGTCATCGGGACGGCTGACTCTCGGATGCTCCTCGCCGACACGCTTCCCGAGCCTGTCAGGAAGGCGGTTGACGTAAGCACCGTGGCGATGGGCTTCACCGTCTACCCGGCCAAAGGCACTTCGCTGGCCGAGCTCGACAAGATCGCGGCCCGGATCAACGCCGAGGTGGCAGGCGTCCAGGCGCAGAAGCCCTCGGACATGGTGGCGACGTTCAAGTCCACGAGCACGACCTTCACCGCGGTGACGACCGGCGCCGCCCTGCTGGCTCTGGTGATCGGCGGGCTGTCGGTCGTGAACACGATGCTGATGGCGGTCGGTGAGCGCGTGCGCGAGATCGGGCTCAAGAAGGCGCTCGGAGCGCGCACTGGGACGATCATGCGCGACTACCTGCTCGAAGCCATGACCATCGGCGGCGTCGGCGGCGCCGCCGGCTACGCGCTCGGCCTCGTCCTGGTCACCCTGGTCAACCGGGCCGGCGCCGCCCAGAACCTGGACATCTTCCTGGTCACGCCGCGGCTGACCGCACTGGCCCTTGGCTTCGCGGTCGCCATGGCCGCGGTGGCCGGCGTGTTCCCTGCCTATCGCGCGGCGCGGCTCGACCCCGTAACCGCCCTCCGCAGTCACTAATCCGGCAATCCATCCATAAGGAGAAAAGACGATGAACAGCATCGAACTCGTCGACCTGGTCAAGCAGTACCGGCAGGGAGCGGCGACGGTCACCGCGCTGGCGGGCGTCAGCCTATCAATCGAAACCGGGGAGTTCGTCTCGATCGTCGGCCGCTCGGGCAGCGGCAAGACCTCGCTTCTCGACGTGGCGGGCCTCCTGCTCCGCCCGACGTCGGGCACGGTAATGATCGACGGGACCGACACCGCTCGCCTGAGCGAGGGCCGGCGGGCGGACCTCCGCAGCCGCCGCATCGGCTTCGTCTTTCAGGAGTACAACCTGCTGCCGGCGCTGACCGTGACTGAGAACGTGCTCCTGGCCAGCCGCTACGCCGGCGGCGATCGCAGCGAGGCGCGACGGAACGCCGCTCGCCTGCTTGAGCTGGTGGGGCTGGGCGACCGCCTGAACCACCGCCCGGACGAGCTCTCGGGCGGTCAGCAGCAGAGGGTGGCGATCGCCCGAGCACTCGTCAACCGGCCGGCTCTGGTGCTCGCCGACGAGCCCACGGGCGCCGTCGACAGCCAGACCTCGGACGAGCTGTTGAGCCTCATGCGTACCTTGAACCGCGAAGAGGGCGTCACCTTCGTGATCGTCACGCACGATCTCGAGCTGGCTGCGCACACCGACCGAATAGTTCGCCTGCACGACGGTACCGTCGTCGCCGACGAGCGGCAGGCGGCCGCTGCCTGAGCGCTGATTGGTTCCAACGTCGACCGAGGAGCGCCGCGCCGAGAAGGCAAAGCGCTCCTCGGTTCCCTATGCCTTGACCTCGTTCAGCCGGCCGGTCCCGACGTCGTAAACGAAGCCGCGGACGCTCGTCTTCCTCGGAATGAATGGACTTGAAGCGATCCGGCCCATGCTCTGGCGGACGTCCTCTTCGAGATCGACGAACGTCTCCAGCGCAAACGGCGGTTTGATGCCGGTCTCCCGCTCTACCTCCTCCTTCAACACGTCGTCTGTGAAGGTCATCATTCCGCACTCTGTGTGGTGAATAAGGACGATCTCCTCGGTCCCCAGCAGCCGCTGCGAGATCATCAGCGACCGGATGGCGTCTTCGGTCACCACCCCGCCCGCGTTGCGGATCACATGCGCATCGCCCTCCTGGAGACCGAGGATTCGGTGGACATCCAGCCGCGCATCCATACAGGCAACGACCGCCACCTTCTTCTGAGGCGGCGCCGGCAGATCACCCTTGCCGAAGGTGCTCGCATATCGCTCGTTGTTCCGGAGCAGCTCATCGGTAACACTCATCGACTCATCATCCTGAGGTTCTCGATCAGGCGCCGCGGAAACGGCGCCGGCCTTTCTCTTCCTTCTGTTGCGACCGCCGCCGAGCCCGCGCCTGTTCGACACTTGCGGACAGCGCCGCCATCAGCTCTTCGACCCCGCGTGACGGTGGCGGCGCCTCGAGCTCCGGTTCCTCGACGACGCGCCCGGCGCCCGCTCTCTGCTCGATGAGGGCGAGAACCTGCTCGCGGTACTCATCGCGATAACGCTCCGGCTCCCAGGGACCGGACAGGGTGTCGATCAGCAGTTCCGCGGTCTGGATCTCGCGCTCCTGGAGGTCGGTGGGCAGATCGGGAGCCAGACCTTGAGACGGCACAACCTCGTCGGCGAAAAGCAGGGTGGTGAGGAGCATCAGGCCGGCGCGAGGTTGGAGGGCGGCCAGGTGCCGCCGGCGCCGGAGAACGAGCCAGCAGATGGCTGCGCGGTTGGTCTCCTGCATGGCTCGCAAAAGGACCGCGAATGGGCGGCGGACGTCACCGTCCGGCACCACGTAATAGGGGGCGTCGAAGTAGATCGGGTCGAGGTCACTTCGGGAGACGAACTGCTCGACGTCGATCGTCTTCGTGCGCTCAGGGGCAAGCTCGGCCAGCTCCTCGTCGGTGACCTCGACATAGCGGCCGGGACTGATCTCATACCCGCGAACGACGTCCTGCCGGGGGACGGCACCTGGCAGCTGAGGCGCTCGCTCGGTCGGCGCAGCCGTTTGCTCACGTGGGGGCGACGGCGGAGCCTGGCCGCGGCCAGGCCGCTTGCGCTCTTCAGGCGCCGCCGGAACCGGCGCCGGTTCAGCGACCGGAGTGGACCGGCTTTCCGCCTGCGTTTCATCGGGGCCGCCTTGTGCTCCCTCGGAGGCGGCGCCCGGCTCGCGCACGCGGCGATGCCGGAGGCGCTGCCCGGTCCGGCGGTCGAGCTCTCGGAAGCGCACGTCTCGCCGCTTGACCGCTGGGTAGAGCCGCACCGGAATGGTGACCAGGCCGAAGCTGATGGATCCTCGCCAGACCGAGCGCACCATGCGTCTTAGTCTCCGACTCCGGCCGGATCTGTGCCGTCTTCTTGTAAGGCCTTTTGGAGTCCCTTAGCTCTCAGAAGATCCGGAGAGAGCGACCACTTCGCGTTCTTCGTGCACGTAGCGCCCGCCTCTCATCGCCGAGGCGGCGGCGGCGACCAGGCTGGCGACGATGGAGAACGTGAGCACCAGCACCAGGCCGTGCTGGAACGGACCCGAGATCAAAGAGGGGAAGAAGGTGCGGCCGGTCAGGCGAGCGACCGCCGCGGGTGGGAGCTGTCCGAGCACCGGGCCGAGCAGCGTCTGAAGCGGGTTGTAGCCGAGGAAGGAAGCGAAAAGGTAGCTGATCGGCGGCAGGCCGGCCAGGCGGTGGGCTACCGGTACCGGCACCCCGTTGGCGACCAGTCCGTTGTACATGGCGGCAGGAACGGTCGCGTTGAGCCCGATGATCATCAGGGTGAAGAAGAGCCCGATCGAGAGCGGCATCCCGACGTTCATGAAGGTCACGCGCATGCCCGAGGCGACTCCCCGGTAACGCGCGGGAACGCTGTTCATGATGGCGGCGGTGTTCGGTGAGGCGAAGAGGCCCATGGCGACACCGTTGATGAAGATCAGGAGCGCGAAGACCGGGAACGAGAAGTCCGCCGGGAGGAGCATCAGGAGCCCGAAGCTGAGGGCGGAGAGGAGCATGCCGCCGGTGGCGAACGGGCGCGCACCGTAGCGGTCGGACAGCATTCCGGATACCGGCCCGGCGACGAGGAAGCCGATCGTCATCGGCAGCATGTAGATGCCGGCCCAAAGCGGTGTCTGCGTGTAGTCGTAGCCGTGCAGCGGAAGCCAGATTCCCTGCAGCCAGATGATGAGCATGAACTGCAGGCCGCCGCGAGCGACCGCTCCCAGCAAGCCGGCGATGTTGCCCGCGGTAAAGGCGCGGATCTGGAAGAGATCGAGATTGAAGAGCGGGTCTTGGGTCCGCGTCTCGACCAGGACGAAGAACGCGAGGACCGCCAGGCCGCCTACCAGCATGGCGATCACGAAGGGGTTGCCCCAGCCCATCGCCGAGCCGCCGTAGGGCCGGAGCCCGGAGGTGATCCCGATCAGGACCATCGACAGGCCGGCGGCGAAGGTTATGTTCCCGAGCCAGTCGATGCGGGATCGGTGCAGGGTGCCGATCTCGCGCAGCTTCCAGAAGCCCCATACCGTGCCGAAGACTCCGATCGGCACGTTGACGAGGAAGATCCAGCGCCAGTCGATCGCCGCCAACAGGCCGCCGACCAGGATGCCGAGGAAGGATCCGGCCATGGCCGCGATCATGTTGATCCCGAGCGCCATCCCCCGCTGGTTGGCCGGAAACGCGTCGGTGATGATCGCGGCTGAGCTCGCCATCATCATCGCCCCGCCCACGCCCTGGATCATCCGGAAGACGATGAGCTCGATCGCGCCCGCCGGCCCCTGGCTCCAGACCAGCGAGAGACCGACCGCGGACACCGTGAAGACCGCGAACCCGATGTTGAACACGCGCGCCCGGCCGAACATATCGGCGATCCGGCCGGCGGTCACGACCAGCACCGCGCTGATGACCATGTAGCCCATCAGGAGCCAGAGCAGGTAGCTGAAGTTGGCGGCGTCAAGCGGGTTGATGTTGATGCCGCGGAAGATGACCGGGAGAGCGATCAGGATGCTGGTCGCGTTCACGGTCGCGATCAGGACGCCGAGCGTGGTGTTGGAGAGCGCGATCCATTTATAGGCGAGACCGCCAGTCCGAGCCGGCTCTTCCTGCGTGCCTATGGCGGCCGGCCTCATTCCACGACTCCCGCTCCGGCGGTGACGGCCCGGGTCCGTTCAACGAGCATCCGTAACGCGATCGTCAGGCGGTCGCGCTCCTCGACGCTCAACGACTCGACCGCGATGTGGAGCTCGCTGCCGCGCAGTACCCTCACCTCGCCCAGCAGTCTTTCGCCGGCCGGCTGCAGGCGGATGAGGACGCAGCGCCGGTCCTCTGACTCTCGATGCCGGCTGACCAGGCCCTGCCTTTCCAGGCGGTCGACGACGCGCGTGACCGAGGCAGGTGAGAGTCCGACGATGCGGCCGACGCGCCCGGCCGTGTGGGGCCCGGTCCGCAGCAGCCGGAGCACCGACAGCTGGGTGAGGGTGATCCGGGCCTCCTGCCAGAGCCGCGCCTGGATCGGTTCGGCGAGCGCCAGGGCATCCAGGTAGGCGAGGAGGGCCTCTTTGACGCCGGCTTCGGCGCGTGTGGGGGCATCCGAAGTTGTTGACACGAAGACAATTTTAGACCCTTGGCCAACGATTACTTGGCCGGCGCCCGCGGCCAACTGTGGCCCATGAGGCCTCCCGTTCGCGGCATCTTGCGATTACAAAACCTTTACAAGTCGAACCCGGTTTCGGAACCTATTCACAGGATTCCCTAACGTTTCCGCGTCAGGCTGCGAGGAGCACGTGTCAACCCCGACCCTCGCTCGAGTCCAGTTGCTTCTGGCCGCCGGCTTGATCGCCGCCGCCTGCACCTCGCCCGTCCGCCTGGCGACCAGCAGCGAGATTCCGGGCTCGCACGCGCCGACGCCGTCACCGGTGGCCTCGGCACCGGCGATCAACCAGGCGACCCCGGCTCCGAGTCCCTCGCCCGGCGCCTCGCCGGTGGCGCCGTCCAATCCCGGGTTGCTGGGCCAGCTGCAGGCGGCCTACCGCGCGATCGTCGACGCGGTACTGCCATCGGTCGTCGAGATCGATACCGGCAGTGGTGAAGGTTCGGGCGTAGTGATGGACGCCAGCGGCGACATCGTCACCAATGCGCACGTGGTCGAGGGGGCCAGCAACCTGACCGTGAAAACCTCGTCCGGTCAGAGCTACTCGGCGACGCTCGTCGGCACCTATCCGAACAACGACCTCGCCGTCATCAAGGTCGCGGCCGGCAGCGGCGACGGCGCCTCGGGGCTCAAGCCGGCGACCTTCGGCGACTCCAGCCAGGTCCACCTGGGTGACATCGCCGTCGCGATCGGGAACCCGCTCGGCCTGATGGACAGCGTGAGCGAGGGCGTGGTCAGCGGCACCGGCCGCACGCAGGATGAGGGCAACGGTGTGACCCTCTCCGACCTCATTCAGACGACCGCGGCCATCGCACCCGGCAGCTCGGGCGGCGCCCTGGTTGACATCAACGGCAGGGTGATCGGGATCACGACGCTGGGCGCAGTGAGCGGCCGTGGCGGCAGCGCGGGCGCGATCGGCTTCGCGATTTCCAGCAACCAGGTGGTGAGCGTGACCAAGCAGCCGCCATCTTCGAGCTCGAACACACCCAGAGCGGGTGCCCCGGGCAGCGCCTACCTCGGCGTCACCGTAGCCAGCGACGCCGGAGGAGCCGCCGTGATCACGGGAGTCGAGCCGGGCGGTCCGGCGGACAGCGCGGGCGTGCCCAGCGGGGTGACGGTGATGTCGATCGACGGCCAGCGCGTGGCGAGTCCCTCCGCCTTGAGCGGCATCCTCGGCAAACACAAGCCCGGAGACACGATTGCCCTCAGCGTCCGGCTGCCTTCCGGCAGTGCCCGGACCTACCAGGTAACGCTGGGCACCCACCCCTAGCTGGTCTAAGGAGAGAGATGCAGGAACCCGAGCCCCGCCACCCGCTGGCACCTAAGATGCCCCCGCGCCGCCGGCCGAACATCCCGTCGACACAAGAGTACGCAGCCAAAGTGCCCGCCCAGGTCGAGGAGGTCTTGTTCGAAGTCCGCCGCCTGATCGTCGGCCAGGACCGCTTTCTCGAGCGCCTGCTGGTCGCCCTGCTGGCCGGCGGTCACATCCTCGTGGAAGGCGTCCCCGGGCTCGCCAAGACCGCCGCCGTCCGCGCGCTCGCGCAGGTCGTCGGTGGCCGTTTCGGTCGGATTCAGTTCACGCCCGACCTGGTGCCGGCCGACCTGGTCGGGAGCCGGGTCTTCAACCCCAACAGCGGCCAGTTCACAACCGAGCTCGGGCCGGTCTTCTGCAATCTGCTCCTCGCCGACGAGGTCAACCGGGCGCCGGCCAAGGTGCAGTCAGCGCTGCTCGAGGTCATGCAAGAGCACCAGGTGACGATCGGCAAGGAGACCCACGAGGTTCCCCAGCCCTTCCTGGTCCTGGCCACGCAGAACCCGATCGAGGCCGACGGCACGTACCCGCTGCCCGAGGCGCAGATGGACAGGTTCATGCTCAAGGTCCTCGTCTCCTATCCGACTCAGGGCGAGGAGGCGGTGATCGTGCAGCGGATCGTCGGGCCGCCCGTCGAGCTCAAGCCGATCGTCTCCATCGAGCAGCTGCGTGAGATGCAGGCCCAGGTCGCCAACGTTTATGTCGACCCGGCCGTCATCGGCTACGCGACCACGCTCGTGGCGGCGACCCGCAACGCCGCCGGCATGGGTCTCTCGGAGTTCGCCGGCGCGATCGCCTACGGCGCCAGCCCGCGGGCTTCCATCCACCTGGTCGCCGCGGCGAGGGCGCTTGCGTTCATTCGCGGGCGTGGCTACGTGCTCGGCCATGACGTGGCCGACGTGGCCCCCGAGGTTCTTCGGCACCGGCTCGTGCTCAGTTACGACGGGATCGCCGGCGAGGTCTCCACCGAGGACATCGTGAACCTGCTGCTGGAGCGCTATCCCGCTCCCCGGATGGACCTCGGAGACCGGGTTGGCTGACCCCGCCGGCCGCCCCCTCGAGATCCTGCGTCGCCTGCGCTGGCCGGTCGTCCGGCGTCTCGGCGTCCATCCCTGGGGCGATGAGCGTTCCCGCGTCTTCGGTCCCGGGATCGAATACGCGGACGTCCGCGAGTACCAGCTCGGAGAGGACTCGCGCCTCATCGACTGGAACCTGACCGCGCGCTCTGACAGGCCCTTCGTCAGGCTCTCCCACCCCGACCGCGGTCTCGACGTCTGGCTCCTCGTGGACGTCAGCCAGTCCCTCGAGTGGGGGACCGCCCGCTGCCTCAAGCGCGACCTCGCCATCGATTTCGCCGACGCCGCAGCACTGCTTTTGACCCGGTATGGCAACCGTGTGGGTGCGATCATGTTCGACTCTGCTGTTCGCCGGATCCTGCCGCCGACCGCCGGCAGGAGCGGCCGGCTCGCGCTGGTCGCCCATCTAAACGCGGTTGCGCGGAAAGCTCACGAGGGCGCTGGGACCAACCTGCCGCTGGCTCTACGCACAGCCCGCCGGCTGATCACTCGGGCGTCGCTCCTCATCGTCGTCTCCGACTTCCTCGTCGAGCCGGCCTGGCTGAAGGAGGCGCGCGCCCTCACCGAGCGGCACGAGCTCCTGGCTGTCCGCGTCGTCGATCCCCGAGAGCTCGAGATACCTGACATCGGCGTCGTCTGCTTCGAGGACCCGGAAACCGGCCGCCAGCTGGAGGTCGACACCGCCGACCGCCGGCTCCGGGAGAGGTTCCGGCAAGCGGCCGCTCGTCAGCGGGAACAGTTCGCGGCGGACGTCGGCCGCGCTCGTGGCGTCTCCTTCGAGTTGACCACGGCTGATGACCTCGTCTCCCAGCTCGTCCGGATCCTGAGGGTGGAGCGGGCTCGACAGCGTCGGATCCGCACCTCTGCCGGCCCAGGACGGAGAGCCTCGTGACATTCGATCAGCCGCTCGCCCTGCTCGGTCTGGCCGGCCTGCCCCTGCTCGCTGCCTTGTACGTGCTCCTTCGCCGCCGGCGGCGCCGCTACACGATGCGTTTCACCAACCTCGCCCTGCTCGCCAGCGTAGCCGGCAAAGGCCCTGGCATCCGGCGGCATGTACCGCCGGCGCTGATGCTGCTGGCGATCGGAACCCTGCTCGTCGGCCTCGCCCAGCCAATCCTTTATTTAGAGGTCGCGCGCAGCGACGCCAGCGTCATGCTCGTCATCGACACGTCCGGGTCGATGCAGGCGACCGACGTGGCTCCGACGCGCCTCCAGGCGGCGGTGCGCGCGGCCCGAAGCCTGATCAACGATCTTCCGGGCAACGATCGAATCGGTCTCATCAGCTTCAACGGCAGCGCACACCTCGATCAGCCCCTGACCGACAACCGGCAGCAGGTGGTCGATTCGTTATCCATGCTGCAGGCCGATGGCGCGACCGCGATCGGCGACGCGCTGTCTCTGGCCGTGCGCCAGCTGGCTCCCACGCACAGTGCCGCGTCGTCCGCGAGCCGGCCGGCATCGATGATCGTGCTGCTCACGGACGGCGTGTCCAACCATGGCATGGATCCGATGGCCGCGGCCAACGAGGCCAAGGCTGCGGGAGTCCCGGTGGAGACCATAGGCATCGGACAGCGCAACGCCAATGTGCGCGTCCAGGGCCAGGAGGTCGGAGGCGTCGATGAGGCGACCCTGCAGACGATCGCCGAGACCACCGGCGGTAAGTACTACTACGCGGAGGCCGCCGGGCAGCTGAACAGCATCTACAGCTCGCTGGGATCGGAGTTCGGATGGCGGCTCCTGCGCTACAACGCGGGCCCCCTGTTGATCATCACCGGGATGCTGGCGCTGGTTGGGGCGGCGGCCGTCAGTCTCGCCTGGTTCCGCGTCTTACCTTGATGGCGTCGTCGGGCACGTCGGTGATGAACATGTGGCCGGGCGCGTGCGTGATCGCGATCTCCGGTTGCGCCGACATGATCAACGTCTGAGGCGTAACTCCACAGGCCCAGAAGACGGGCACCTCGTCGGCCAGCGGCAGGATCGCGTCACCCCAGTCCGGCCGGGTGAGATCCGGGATGCCGATCTGTGTCGGGTCGCCCGCGTGAATGGGCGCGCCGTGTGCCAGTGGGAGCTCCTCGGTGACGCGCCGAGCCAGCTCCACCTGGTCCTTCCGGATCGGGCGCATCGAGACCACCAGCGGGCCGCGGAACCGGCCGGCGGGCTTGACGTCGAGCGAGGTCCGAAACATGGCCACGTTGAGTCCGAGCTCCAGGTGCCGCAGCCTCACGCCCGCCGCCAGCAGTTTGCCTTCGGCGGTGAAGCTGCAGCCGAGCAGAAAGGCGACCAGGTCGTCGCGCCAGATGTCGCAGACATCCGCCGGCTGGGCCTCCGGGCGCCCCCACCGGTAGACGCTGTAGCGCGGAACGTCCGTCCGCAGGTCGGCGGCTGGCGCCACTCGCCGCGGATGCGGGTCGCCGGGGTTGGTCATGTCGAGAAGCGGCATCGGTCTCGGGTTGGCCTCGCAGGCGGCCCGGAAATCAGGCGCCAGGTGGTGCGGCAGGATGGCCAGGTTGGCCTGGACGTAGCCGGAGCAGATCCCCGTGGTCGGCCGCTCCCACCGGCCCTCGCGGATCACCTGCCGAGCCTCGGCGGGTTGTGCCCGCGTCAGGTCGATCATCAAATTAACCCTACCTGGCGAAATCGATAACCGAGGGTTCGCGCTCCGTCTTCTAGACTCGAAACGAGTTCGACGATTGCGGCCTGTATGAGCAAGGGAGCTGATGTCTGATGCCCGCGACGCTAAATCCCTACCTGAACTTCAAAGACAACACGCGAGAGGCGATGGAGTTCTATCGGAGCGTGTTCGGCGGCACGCTCAACATGACGACCTTCAAGGAATTCAACGCCTCGCAGGATCCCGGTGAGGACAACAAGATCATGCACGCCGTACTCGAGGCGGATGGGATCGTCTTCATGGCTGCCGATACGCCGAACAGCATGGAATACCAGCCGGGCAAGAACATTCGGATGTCGGTGAGCGGTGACGACGAAGCGGCTCTGACAGGCTACTTCGACAAGCTGGCGGCGGGCGGCAGTGTGGAGATGCCGCTTTCAAAGGCCGCATGGGGAGATACCTTCGGCATGCTGACGGACAAGTTCGGCGTCGGCTGGATGGTGAACGTCTCCGGCCAGCAGAGCTGAGCTAGCTCATCGTCTCCCGCTCGTCGGGGGAGGTGGGTCGCAGTTGGGATCTTCCGCCAGGTTGCGGTTCGCGGGCGCGCGTCGTTGCATATGAAGCAAGATCCGGCGACCGGATAGGGCGGAGCACCGACTGCTTTGGGCCTGCTTCGGCGGGCGATGGGGTGGGGATCCGGACTGCATGAGCACGCGGAAGCCGTCGATGCGGGGTGCGCGGCTGCCAACGCGATTTGGAAGCTTTCGGATTTCCGTTCCTGGCGATCCCGCCGCGGTGGGCACGGTTGTGCTCACCCACGGCACTCCCGGTCAGGCCGGCATCCCGCTCGTGAGGCTGCATTCCGAGTGCGTCACCGGTGACGCGCTGGGATCGCTGCGCTGCGACTGCGGAGAGCAGCTGGCCGCGGCGCTGGCGGCGATCCAGCGCGCGGAAAGCGGCATCCTCCTCTACCTGCGTGGCCATGAGGGTCGCGGAATCGGCCTCGCGAACAAGATTCGGGCTTATCACCTCCAGGACCAGGGTCTTGACACGGTCGACGCCAACCTCGCCCTCGGCCTGCCCGTCGACCTCCGCGACTACTCGCCAGCCGCCTACGTGCTCCGCCAGCTTGGCATCACAAAGGTCCGGCTTCTGACCAACAACCCGGCCAAGTGCGTCGCGCTCGCGCAATTCGGAATCGAGGTCGTTGAGCGCGTGGCCCTGGAGGTGATCCCGAATCCCTCCAATGCCGCCTACCTGCGAGTGAAGGCGATGAAGATGGGTCACGCCCTCTCAGCATTCGCTGACCGTACGGAGGTGGCGGCCCCGGCTCCCGACTTCATCGCTGACGGCGAGAGACCATTGGTCACCGTCCACTACGCCCAGACGCTCGATGGCCGGATCGCGACACGCACCGGCAACTCCCAATGGGTGAGCGGAGAAGCATCCCTCCGGCTCGCTCACCAGCTGCGCGCCGAGCACGACGCGGTGCTGGTCGGGGTGGGGACAGTTCTTGCAGACAATCCCAAGCTCACCGTGCGCCACGTGCGCGGCCGCAACCCGGTCCGCGTCGTCCTCGACAGCTCGTTGAAGCTGCCGGTCGAGTCAGAGCTGCTGACGGATGGCGCCGCGACGACCATCGTCATCACCACTCGCCGGGCTTCCAAGGCTCAGGTCGCCGCCGTCGGCGGGGCGGGCGGCCTCGTCCTCGTGGTGCCCGATGACGGCGACGGGCGTGTGGACTTGCGCTTTGCGCTCCACCGGCTGCATGGCCTTGGTGTGCGATCGGTGCTGATCGAGGGCGGTTCCGCCGTGATCACGTCCGCGCTTCGCTCGGGCCTCGCCGACCGCCTCGTCGTCTGCATCGCGCCAAAGGTGGTGGGCGCGGGCATCGAAGCGGTCGGCGACCTCGGCATCCGCCGGCTGACAGAGGCCACCGGCTTCGACGGCATCAGCTTTCGGCAGCTGGGCGACGACGTGATCTTCGAAGGCCGGATTCAACAGGACATTGAGTCGCGAGCCCAGCCGCCGTGGTAAGAACGGCAACCGCCGTTTGGTTTCCGCGCCCCCGGGAGGTAGAGCTGCGGGCAGAGCCGGTCCCTGACCCGGGGCCGGGCGAGGTCCTCATCCGCTCGGTCGTCTCGGGAGTAAGCCACGGCACCGAGATGCTCGTCTACCGAGGTCAGGCGCCTCGGGAGCTCGAGCTCGACCTCCCGACCCTCGAAGGTAATTTCGGCTTCCCGATCAAGTACGGATACTCGAGCGTGGGCCGAGTGGTGGAAGTCGGCCCGGGCGTCAGCCGGCTGCGTCATGGAGATGCGGTCTTCGCGCTCCATCCTCACCAGGATGTCTACACGCTTCCGGTCGAGCGGGCGGTCGCGCTCCCCGGCGCTCTCGATCCAGAGCTGGGCGTCTTCCTGGCCAACCTGGAGACCGCCGTCAATGTTGCTCTCGACGCGCATCCGCATCTTGGAGACCGCGTCGTCATTTTCGGTCAGGGCGTCGTCGGTCTCCTGCTGGCGCAGCTCATCAGGCGTGCGGGCGCCGGCCTCGTGGTCACGGTTGACCCGATTCCCCGGCGGAGGCAGCTGAGCGAGGCGTGCGGCGCCGATCTGGCGCTGGCTCCCGGTCCGGAAGTCTCGGATCGCGTTCGCGAGATGACGAAGGGGACAGGAGCGGACGTGGTGCTCGAGGCCAGCGGATCAGGAGCGGCGCTCAACTCGGCAATCGACTGCGCCGGGTTCCAGGCAGTGATCGCCGTCTGTTCCTGGTACGGCTGCCCTCCGGTCAACCTTGGGCTCGGCGGCGCCTTTCACCGGCGCCGGCTCCGGATCATCAGCTCTCAGGTCTCCAACCTCGACTCCGAGCTTCGCGATCGCTGGAGCTTCGAACGCCGCCGCGACTACACACTCCAGCTGCTCCCCCAACTTCGGCTGGACGGGCTGATCACCCATCGGATCCCCTTCCGGCTGGCCGGCGGCGCCTACCGGTTGATCGACGAACACCCCGAGGATACCGTCCAGGTCGTCCTCTCCTATCAGGAGGAGCCATGTACGAGGTAGGCGTCAGCGCCCGCTTCGAGGCGGCACACAGCCTGCGCGGCGACTTCGGCCCCGCGACCCGGCTGCATGGTCATACGTACCGCGTTGACGTCTCCGCCGAAGGCCCTTACCTGCGAGACGACGGAACGCTTTGCGACATCAGCCGCCTGCAAGCGACGGTTGGCGAAATCGCCGGCTGTCTGCACTACCGAAACCTCGATGAGGTCGATGAGCTGCGCGGACTGAACACGACGGCGGAAGTGCTGGCTCGGCATTTCTTTGACCTGGTCGCCGCCGCGATGGCCGGTCAAGCGGTCGAGTGGTTGAAGGTGCGGCTCTGGGAGTCGCCAGACGCGTATGCCGGCTACCGGGGTCGGCTGACGGGCGATTACGCCCCGAGCTCGGAGTAGGTGGCCAGGCAGCGGTGCGCGCAGGCGGTCCAGGTGAAGCGGTCGTGAACCAGTTCGCGCCCGCGCTCTCCGAACCGGCGGGCAAGGCGCCGATCGCCGAGCAGCTGGCGGAGCCGGGCCTCGAGCTCAGCCCGGTCTCCCGGCTCGACGACGAACCCGGTGACCCCGTCGCTCACCGTCTCCGGCAGGCCGCCGATGCGCGTGCAGATGACCGCCGTCGCGCTGGCCATCGCCTCCAGGAGCGCGAGCCCGAGCAGCTCCGACACGGGCACGTCCTTGCCGTAGCAGGTGCGCGCGACCGACGGCAGCACGACGACCTCGGCCTGGCGGTAGAGGAGAGGAAGAGTCTGCTCGTCGACCGGACCAAGGAAGCGAACGTTCTTGCCGGCGGCGCGCTCGGCCAGCAGCTCCGGATACCCCTTTTCCGGCATTTGGGGGTCATGGCCGGAACTCCCGGCGACAACGAGGGTGGCGTCAGGCGGCAGCGCCTCGATCAGCACATCGATGCCCTTGTGCGGCGTCACTCGCCCGACATACAGGACCCCGCGCCGGTTGCCGTTCGCGTCCGGCCGGAAGCGGCGGGTATCGGCACCGCCATAGATGACGCGCGTTCGGGCTGCGGGTGCCGCGAGCTCGCGGGCGGAGTAATGCGAGACCGGCAGGAAGCGGTGGAACAGCCGCTGGAGCAGCCCACCCCAGTCACCGCCGCGACAGCCGTGGTCCGTGACCACGAGCGAAAGGCCGGCCACCCGTCCCGCCAGCGCGGCGAGGCGGCTGGGCGCGGCGCGCATGTGGTGGGCGTGGACCACGGTCGCGTTGCCCAGTGCGGCGGGCAGCTCCGGGGTCAGCGCCTGCGCCGGGTGCCCGCCCAGCCAGTGCCAGGCCTTTAGCGTTGTCACCTGCAGCCCGCTCGGATCTCGAGCTGTCGAGGCATGGGTCCCGAAAGTCAGCAGCTCGCAGTCGACCTCACGAGCGATGGCGCGGGCGAGCTCCAGCGGATAGCGCTCGCCTCCGCCCAGGACGCCGTCCTCTCCGAAGGGTGTCGGCGCCACGTGGACGGCTCGCATGCTAGATCTCTGCCTCCTCACGCTCGGCGACCCTCGCCAGGTCAGCGGCGGCTATCGCTACCACCTCAGAATGGCCGAGGCGGCGGGTGGTCATGGCGCCAGCGTGGAGTTCGCGTCGCTGCCGCTTCCCACGCCACGCGCGGCCGTGGCCGCGCCGCTCGTGCTCCGAAAGCTTGCCCGTCGCCGGCCGGACGCACTGCTCGTCGACAGCATCGCCGCCTGTTTTTGCGCCCCCTGGCTCTCGCTTCTCAGGCCCGCCGTCCCGCTGGTCGCCGTCGTTCACCAGCCGCCCGGCGGTATGATCGGCGGCCAGCTTCGGCGCTGGCTGCAGGCGCGTTTCGACCTCATTGTGTACCGGCGCGCTCGCCTGCTCATCGCGGCCAGCGAGAGCCTGGCCG
>CAZHAC010000010.1:0-27877 GCA_964529765.1 uncultured Actinomycetes bacterium | reverse complement strand
GCTACCTCTTCTACGACCAGGTCCAGATGTCGGGCGTGATCCCCCAGGTGGCGGCCATGATGGGCCCCTGCGCGGCCGGCACCGCGTACATTCCCGGACTCGCCGACTTCGTCCCGATGGTCAAGGACACCAGCAGCATGTCGCTCGGGGGCGCGCGCCTGGTCAAGGCCGCGACGGGCGAAGACGTGACCGACCACGAGATGGGCGGCTCCCAGGTGCACTGCTTCCAGTCGGGGGTGGGCGACAACGAGGTCGAAAACGACGAGGAGTGCATCGCGACCGTCCGCCGCTTCCTGAGCTACCTGCCCAGCAGCAACACCGAAATGCCACCTCTCGGCATCGCCGACGACCCACCTGAACGCCTGGTCGAGGGCCTCGAGAAGATCGTGCCTGCCAATCCGCGGGCCGCCTACGACGTGCGCCGCGTGATCAAGGCGATCGCGGACGTCAACTCATGGTTCGAGATCAAGCCGACCTGGGCCAAGAACATCGTGATCGGCTTTGCCCGCTTCGGCGGCCGGCCGGTCGGCGTCGTTGCCAACCAGCCGATGCAGAAGGGCGGCATCCTCGACTCCGATGCGGCGGACAAGGCGGCTCGCTTCATCCGGATGTGCGACGCCTTCAGCGTGCCGCTGGTCTACCTGGTCGACGTTCCTGGCTTCCTGGTCGGCTCCCAGGTCGAGAAGGAGGGGATCATCCGCCACGGGGCCAAGATGCTCTACGCGACCAGCGAGGCGACGGTGCCCAAGATCACGGTCGTGATGCGCAAGGCGTATGGCGCCGGCTACTTCGTGATGTGCGGCAAGGGGTACCACCCCGACCTGCTCGTGGCCTGGCCCTTCGCCGAGATCTCGGTGATGGGGCCGGAGGGCGCGGTCAACATCATCTTCAACAGGGTCGTCGAGCAGGCTGACAACCCCGAGGAGACGCGCAAGGAGCTGATCGAGCAGATCAGGGCCACCATCAGTCCCTACATCGCCGCTGGTTGGGCGATGATCGACGACGTGATCGACCCCGCCGAGACACGCCGCGTGATCGTCCGCGGCCTCCAGCAGGCCGAGGGCAAGCGGGTGGAGCGCGCCTGGCGGAAGCACGGGAACATCCCGGTCTAAAGAGTGCCGGGCAAGATCGTTGTGACCGCCGCCCTGACAGGCGTGCTCGCGCGGCGCGACCTCTGCCCGTCAATTCCCTACACCCCAAAGGAGATCGCCGAGGAGGCCGAGCGGGCAGCCGGAGCCGGGGCCGCCATCGTGCACATCCACGCGCGGACGCCCGATGGCGGGCCGGACTGGAGCGTGGAAACGTTCCACGAGATCTTTGCCGAGGTGCGCGCGCGCACCGACGTCATCGTCAACTTCTCGACCGGCGCGGTCGGGATTCCCCGCCAGGAACGGATCGCGCACATCCGGGATCTCAAGCCGGAGATGGCCGCTTTGAACATGGGCTCGATGAACTACGCGATCTACTCCCGGAGCCGGCACGAGTTCATGGTCGACCACGTATTCGCCAATCCCTTCAGCGACATCCAGTTCTTTCTGGAGCAGATGGTGGAGGCGGACGTGAGGCCCGAGATGGAGTGCTTCGACTCGGGCCACATCGGCAACGCTCAGCCGCTGATCGAGCTCGGCGTCCTCCGGCCGCCCTACCAGTTCAGCCTGATCCTGGGTGTTTTGGGCGGAATTCCGGGGACGGTGCGAAACCTGGTCCACCAGGTCGAATCGCTGCCGCCGGAGTCGCACTGGCAGGTGATCGGCATCGGCCTCAACCAGTGGCCACTGGTGGCCGCGGCGATCGGAATGGGCGGCAACATACGCGTCGGGCTGGAGGACAACTTCTATCTGGAAGCGGGCCGGATGGCCCGCAGCAATGGCGAGCTGGTCGAGAAGGCGGTGTCGCTCTGCCGCCAGCTCGGCCGTGAGGTGGCAAGCATCGAGGAGGCACGGGCACAGCTCGGCCTAACCGCTCAACCGAGGAGGATCTGAATGGCCGTTGAGGTCAAGGCCGAGCTGGTCGGCAACGTCTGGAAGGTAGAGGCCAAACCGGGCGACCCGGTCGAGGAGGACGACATCCTGGTCATCCTGGAGTCGATGAAGATGGAGATCCCGGTCGTGTCGCCGGTGGCTGGGACGGTGCTCGAGGTCCTGGTCAAGGAGCAGGACGTTGTCAAGGAGGGCCAGGTACTGGCCGTTATCGAGTGAGGTGCACGTCCGGCTCCCACCGCGGCTGCGACCGCTAGCGGCGTCCATCCCGCCCGGCGCCGCCGTCGCCGACGTCGGCTGCGGCGACGCCCAGCTGGCTCTGGCGCTGCGCGAGCGGGGGCATCGAGTCGTGGCCACGGAGCGCCGCCCAGGGCCTGCCGAGCGCGCTCGCGCCTGGCTCGGCGAGTGCCGGCTGGGGGAGGGGCTGGAGCCGCTCGCGCCCGGTGAGGTCGACGTGGCCGTCATCGCCGGCTTGGGCGGCAACACCATCGCGTCCATCCTCGAACGCTCGCCGGATGTGGTGCGGCAGCTGTCGCTCTTGCTGCTTCAGCCGATGCAGCGGCAGGGCGAGCTCCGGGAGTGGCTTGACCGCAACCAATTTCAGCTCCTCAACGAGGTGCCGGCGGCCGATCGCGGCCGGAGCTATACAGTCCTAATCGTGAGGCCCTCGCCGTGAGCCCAGGCGCGCTGCTGCTGCTGCATTCCCGAGCTGATGCCCGCGCCCGGACGGCCGCCGCCGAGGTGGCACGGCTGGAGGCGGCGCTCGCCGGCGACGCCCAGATCGAGGAGGCGCAGCGCCGCCTGGCGTCGGCGCAGGAGGCGCAGAAAGACGCCGCCCGCCGGCTGCGCGAAAGCGAGCGCGAGGTCGAGGACCACCGAGCGCGGATGCGCCAGCGCGACCGCGAGCTGATGAGCGGGCGGATCCGCAACCCGACGGAGCTTTCCAAGCTCTCGGAAGAGGTCGACCACATGCGCGCGCGGATCGCCACGGAAGAGGACGCTGAGCTGGCGTTGATGGAGGAGCTGGAAGCGCGGGACAACGAGGCCAGGCAGGCTGAGGAGGCGCTGCGCAAGCTGCGGGAGGCGCGCGAAAGCGTGGCGCCGGAGCTCCGCCGGCATCTGGAAGCCGCACGGATTTCGCTCGCCACCTTCGAGGCCGAGCGGGACGCGGCCTGGGCCGAGGTGCCGCCGGATTACCAGGCCGTGGCTCGGCGCATTCGCGTCCATCCCCCGGTGGCCGAGGTCGTGGGCAACCAGTGTGGCGAGTGCCACGTCGCGATCACTTCTGGCGGCCTCCAGCGACTGCGCCGAGGCGAGCTCCAGACCTGCGACAACTGCGGCCGCGTCCTGGTGCTCGGGTAGCCCTTGCCCGGCACGCTCCGCCTGTACACAGACGGCGCCGCGCGCGGCAATCCCGGGCCAGCCGGCCTCGGCGTAGTCATCGAGGACGAGCAGGGAATGCGCCTGCGCGGGCTCTGCCGCTACATCGGCACCGCGACCAACAACAAGGCCGAGTACCTGGCGCTGATCGAAGGCCTGAACGCGGTCCGGGAGTGGAAGCCGGACCGGCTCGAGGTCTTTCTTGATTCGCAGCTCGTCGTCGAGCAGGTCAACGGCCGCTGGAAGATCAAGCACGCTGATCTCCAGCCGCTCGCTCGCCGCATCCAGTCGCTGCTGGCCGAGTTTCCGTCGGTCAGCGTGACCCACGTTCCCCGCGAGAAGAACCGGGGGGCGGACGCCCTCGCCAACCGCGCGATCGACGAATACAACCGGTAGAGAGGCCACCCCCCGATGCGCCTCGGCGCAGCCGAGGTGGGGAAGGGCTCCGGCTACGGCACCCGGGTGCAGCTGCGGCCGGTCAGCGCGCCCTGGAAAGCTGCCGCGATCGCCCGGTAGCCGCCGGTGTTCGGATGGAAGCCGTCGGCGCTCACCCAGGCGGGATGGAGGGCGGCCATGTCGCCCTGGCAGTTGAGGTCGACGAGCACCGCCCCTTCCTCCTGAACGACCGCGGCGATGGCCTGGTTGTAGTCGGCCACGCCGGCGTCGATGCGGTCGGGTGAGGGCGCGTCGGGCGCGTTGCGGATCGCGGGCAGAGATCGCAGAACCGGCGTATTGGCGACCAGGACGCGGGCGTGGCCGTCCTGGCGGAGGGCGTGGACGAGCTGCTGAAGCTGGGATCTGTAAGTTGCCGTGGGCACCGAGTGCACGAGGTCGTTGGTGTTGAGCCAGACCGTGACCAGGTCGGGGTGGACTTCCAGCGCCTGTGGCAGTTGCTCCTGGAGCGCGTTGGCGACCAGAGAGCCTGGGCGCGCGAAGTTGTAGAAGACTGCGTCCCGCGGAAGCGCGGAGCGATAGAGGATCGCCGTCCAGGCGTCACGCTCCGGACGGTCCGAACCCACGCCCACGCTCTCGCTGGCCCCGACCGCCGCGTACACGTGTGCGTCGGTGACGACCCGCTGGATGTGGCGGGCGCCTGCCTGCGGGCCCCCGCAGGCCGCCACCAGTAGCGACGCCACCAGGGCCACGACCAGTGACCGGCGCCTCATGCGGTCGCCATCGCCTCCTTGGCGGGGAGGCGCGCCCCGCGCAGCGCCGGGATGAGAGCGGCGATGGCGGCGAGCAGGGTCGAGCCGGCGATCCCGGCGGCGAGAATGGTGAACGGGATGTCGGAGAGCGTGGGGGGGTCGAGCACGATCCCCTGCTGCTCGAGATAAGCGCTGACCTGGCCACCGATCGCGAGTGCCATCAGCCCGCCGGTGGCGGTCCCGACGATGCCGCCAAGCAATCCCAGCAGCGATGCCTCGACCAGGAACCAGCGGAGGACGTCGACGTCGCGGGCGCCGATCGCCTTCAGAGTTCCGATCTCCCGCCGGCGTTCGCGGACCGCGGCCAGCATGGCGTTGGCGATGTTGAGTCCAGCGATCACCACAGCGACGGCGCCGATTCCGGTCAGCACGATGTCGACCACGTGCAGGTATCGCAGCACGGCGCCCAGCACATGCTCGGGCGCTGAGCTGCTGTAGCCGAGGTCGGCGATCTCCTCGCGGATGCTGTGCACGTTGTCGGTAGAGGCGGCGACGACGATGGCCTGGAGATAGGGCGACGCGTTGGCGGGCGGCGACTCCCACTGGCGGGCGAGTGAAGTCTGGCCGAGCGGGACGACGAGGTCGGCGCCAGCGTACCCGCTCGAGAGAATGCCGACGACCGTGGCGCGAACCCAGCGCGTCGGCGGCGGAGTCGAGGCGCTTGGGGAGCCGCGCGGCTCCACCAGCTGCAGCTCGCTGCCGATCGGAGCCGACGAGGCGTACTGCTGGGTCACCGCGACCTCGGTCAGGGAATGAGGATTGGGCAGCCGCCCGCTCACTAGCGAGAACGGCATCGAGGCCGGGTCCACTGAGAGGTTGGTTCCGACCATGGTGGCGTTGAACGACTCCCCGTTGGCGGGCACGGCGAGAACGAACAGCGCCTCGATCGGGAGCACGTCCTTGACGCCCGGGATCTGCCGGAAATCGGCGATTGCGGGATCGCCGAGCCGGTGCGGCCCTGCCTTCTCGAACTCGTCACTCTGCAGCTGGTAAGGCAGCGGCCTCGCCGGCGCCACCTTGATGGCGCCCACCGGCAGGCCCTGGCCGAACTGCTCGACGGCGCGGCTCTCGGCCACGGACGAGACACTGCCCAGGCAGACGAGGAGGGCGGCGCCGAGGGCGACGCCCAGGGCCGTCAGGGCCGAGCGGCCACGGCGCCGGAGGATTCCGGCCGCTGCCAGCCGCGCGCAATCCCGCCAGGTCATGCCGCGACCAGCCGGCCTTGCTCGAGCCGGAGCCGTGTCTCGGCACGGCGGGCGATGGCTGCGTCGTGCGTCACCACGACGAGTGCCGTACCCGACTCTGACCGCAGGCGTTCCAGGAGCTCCAGCACCCGCTCGGCTCCCGCCAGGTCCAGGTTCCCGGTCGGCTCGTCGGCCAGCAGCAGCCGGGGCCGGTTGGCAAGGGCGCGGGCAATCGCCACGCGCTGCTGCTCGCCACCGCTCATTTGAGGCGGCAGTGCGTGCGCGCGGGCGGCCAGCCCGACCGCTTCCAGCAGCTCCTGCGCGCGCCCTCGCTGCTCACCACGCCGAGCTCCACGGAGCGCGAGGGCGACGGCCACGTTGTCGAGCGCGGAGAGCGTCTCGACGAGGCCGAAGTGCTGGAAGACGAAGCCGATCGTCCGGCTCCTGAACTCGGGAAGCCGGGAGTGGGGGAGGCGCCGCAGGTCGTGCCCGGCGACGCTGATCGAACCGGATTGGGGCCGGGTCAGAGCCCCTAGCAGGGCGAGCAGCGTGCTCTTGCCCGAGCCCGAGGCGCCCATCAAGGAGGTGTAGCCGGAGTCGGGCACCTGCAGGTCGAGGCCGTCGAGCACGCGAAGGGGTCCGGCAGGGGTCTGGTACTCGTGCCCAAGGCCGCTGACGCTGACCACCGGAGCCCGCGACATCTATTGCCCAACCCCAGAGACGACGAGGGCGGCGAAGATGACCAGGCGACGCGAAGCGGGCCGGCTCACCTCTCAGCATTAGATCAGGAGTCGGAGGCCGGTTGTTCTGAAAAGATCTGGAGAACGCGTTCCACGCGCCTGGTGTGTGGGTAACATCACGCTGGGTCGAGGCGGACGGGCGGCCGCCGCGCCGCAAGGCGGGGAGGAAAGTCCGGACTCCTCAGAGCAGGGCGCTGGGTAACACCCAGTCGGGGCGACCCGAAGGAAAGTGCCACAGAAATGACACCGCCGAGCTCGATCGGTAAGGGTGAAATGGTGGGGTAAGAGCCCACCGGCGGCCGGGTGACCGGCCGGCCAGGCAAACCCCGCCCGGAGCAAGACCAAATAGGAGGGCTGTGAGGCTGCTCGCCGAGCTCTCGGGTCTCGGTCGCTGGAGGCGCCGGGCAACCGGCGTCCTAGACAGATGGCCGCCACCCCTCCCCGGGTGACCGGGGAGGGGCACAGGATCCGGCTTACAGTCCGCTCTCGACCCACCCTTTGGACGCTGTGTCAGGGGCGCCGCGGATCGAGAACACTCGACGATCAGCCCTCGAGCACCTCGACGAGCTTGGCCGCGAACTCGGACGGGCGGCCATCGAAGCCGCCGTGGTCACCGGGAAATACCACGGCCTCGGTGCCAAGCAGCCGCGCCAGTGCCAGCCCACCGTCGTGGGCGAGCTGGCCTGCAGACTCGGCGCCCACCGCCGGCACGATCCGGCAGGAGCACGCCTTCAGGGCCTCGATGTCGGGCTCGTAGCGCGCGATGTTGCGGATGTAACGGCCGAAGAAGAACGCCATGTTCCTCTGCATCATGGCCATCGCCTCGAGCTGCTCCGGCGTGGGCTCGCCTTCGGGCGCCGGCGGCGGCCCACCTTCGATCCTGACCAGGGCCATGAACTTGGCCGCCGCCGGCCATACGCCCTCCTTCTCGCAGGTGTCGCAGATGTCTTCCATAGCTGCCCGGACCTCCGCGACCTTCGCCGGGTCAGGCACCAGGACCGGTGACGGCGGCTCGTGGGGGATGACCGTGCCGAGCTGCTCGGGATGCCGGATCGCCAGCTCGAGCGCTACCGTCGCGCCGCCGCTGCTGGCGAACACGTCGGCCCTGGCGTCACCGCCGACCTCTTTCAGGAGGCGGTGGCAGTCGTCGGCGAAGATCTCGACCATCCGGTCGTCATCGGCCGGGTCGAACGGGCTGCTGTGGGAGAGCCCGCGCGGGTCGTAGGTGATCACCGTGTACCTCTCCGCGAGCTCGTTCTCCATCCGGCGGAAGGTGGTGGCGTCGGCCGGGCCGCCCGGCATCAGGAGGAGAACCGGGCCTGAGCCACGGACCTCGTAGTAGATGCTCCCGCCCGGGACCTGCAACGTCTTCGACGTGAACGTGGAAGTGGCTTCCATGGAAATGGCCTCCTGTTGAAATCGGTGTCACCTTCCTCGACGGGCCGCGGCCCCGAAACTCATCGGTCGGACTTCGCCCGCCGGCGAGCGGTCGAACATGTGACGGGCACCCCGTCCGTGGGACAGTCAGCGTCGATAAGCAGCCGTTCTGCCCATATACCCGGGCGAGCGGCCAGGCGCACGGTGGTGAGCCGAAGGTGCGTACCCGCATCCTGGCCTGGGCCTGTTGACAAACTCCTGGACCAGGGCTACGGTGGCGTACACGGGTTCGACAATGTCGAATACCAGTCAGATAGGGGGTTGGTTCATGCACCAGGTGCCGCCGCGGCTGAGTGCCGCCGGCGTCGCCTTCTCCCACGACTTCCTATCCGGGCCGCGACCGGCAGAGAATGCGAAGCAGACGCCGGTTAGCCAGGAAGAGGCCGCTTTGCGGCTGTCAGCTAGGAGAACCAGAGATGGCTGTCGAGACTAAGCCCCGCAAGTTCCTCAACGACCCTGCCGATGTCGTCAAGGAATCGCTGGCCGGGCTCGCCGCGGCCCATTCCGACCTGGTGCGTTTTGACGCGGACGCTCAGATCGTCGTCCGCAAGGACGCGCCGAGGCAGGGCAAGGTCGGCGTGGTCTCGGGTGGAGGCTCGGGGCACGAACCGATGCATGGCGGATTCGTGGGCATCGGCATGCTCGATGCCGCCTGCCCGGGAGAGGTATTCACATCGCCGGTTCCCGACCAGATGCTGGCCGCGACCAGGGCGGTCGACGGCGGCGCCGGGGTCGTCCACATCGTGAAGAACTACACGGGCGACGTGATGAACTTCAAGATGGCGGCCGAGGACGCTCGCGACGACGGGGTCAACGTCGCTTCGGTCGTGATCGACGATGACGTCGCCGTCCAGGACTCGCTCTACACCGCGGGCCGGCGGGGTGTCGGCGCCACCGTGCTGGCCGAGAAGATTTCCGGGGCCGCGGCCGAAGAGGGAGCCAGCGTTGACGTGGTCGCCGATGCGGTGAAGCGCGTCAACGAACGAGCCCGCTCGTTCGGGGTCGCTCTCTCTTCCTGCATACCGCCGGCTTCCGGCAAGCCGATCTTCGATCTGCCGGCGGGCCAGATGGAGCTCGGCATCGGCATTCACGGCGAACCTGGCCGCCGGCGGGCTCCGCTCGGAACGGCGTCCGAGATCGCGGACATCATGGTCGACGCGGTTCTGACCGACCTCAAGCCGCCGAGCGGGAGCAGTGTCCTGGCCTTCGTCAACGGCATGGGTGGGACGCCTCTGATCGAGCTCTACCTCCTCTATAACGAGATCGACAGGCGGCTCCGTGCAGCTGGGCTTGACCCTGCGCGCAATCTGGTCGGCAGCTACATCACCTCGCTCGAGATGGCGGGCGCCTCGCTGACGGTCCTTCAACTCGACGACGAGCTGATCCGGCTCTGGGACGCCCCGGTCAACACGCCTGCCCTGCGCTGGAGGATGTGACGTGGCCCGAATCTGGATCCGGGCTTAGCCTTGATCGTCGAACGGACAATGGACTCCGCCACCGTCGAGACATGGATGCGGGAAGTCGAGTCGGTGATGCGCGCGGAGCGCGACTACTTGGTGCAGCTGGATGCGGCGATCGGTGATGGCGACCACGGCACCAACATGAGCCGTGGTTTCACGGCCGTGGTCCAGGCCATAAACGGCGAGCCCGGGGCGACGCCCGGCCGCCTGCTGATCCTCGCCGGCAGGACCTTGGTGTCCTCCGTCGGCGGAGCCAGCGGTCCCCTGTGGGGGTCGGCCCTCAGGAGCGCGGGCCGCGCGCTCGGCGACAAGACGACGTTTCAAGCAGAGGATCTGGTCGAGGTCCTGGCCGCGGCGCTGACCGCGGTCAAGGATCTCGGCGCCGCCAGTCCAGGAGAGAAGACCATGGTCGACGCGCTGGAGCCGGCGGTCGACGTTCTCCGGGAGCGCGTCGCCGCCGGGACTCCGCTCCCGGAGGCACTTGAGGACGCCGGCGAGGCCGCGGAAGCCGGCATGCGGGCAACAACGCCGATGCAGGCTCGGAAGGGGCGTGCGTCGTATCTGGGGGAGCGCTCGGTGGGCCATCAGGATCCCGGAGCGACATCGACGGCGATGATCATCCGGGCCCTGCAGCGCGCGGTGACGCCTGGCTGATGAGCCGTGGGGTGATCACCGGGTTCGCCGCCTCTCCAGGGAGGGCGGCCGGACCCGCTGTTCTGCTCGGCCCAATTAAAGCCGAGGGCGCTCCCGTAGTGCGGGCGGAGGAGCGGCCGGCGCAGCTCGAGATCGCGAGCCGGGCGCTGGGGGCGGCGGCCGGCCATATCGAAGGCATCGCCGCCGAGCTGCGCGCGGCCGGCCGGGAGACCGAGGCCCAGGTGGTCGAGACCGGCGCTCAAATGGCTCGCGACCCGGCGCTCGCAGGCGAGGTCAACCGGCTGGTGATGACCGAAGGACGTGCCGCAGCCGACGCGATCATGAAGGCTGCCGAAGCGTTCGCCAGCCAGCTGGCCGCGCTGCCCGACCCGCTCCTGGCTGAGCGCGCTGACGACGTGCGCAGCGTTGGCCGCCGGGCCGCGGCGCGAGCGGCGGGCACTGCAGGTGAGGTGGGAGAGGGCGTCCTGGTGGCCGCTGGCCTGGGGCCTGCCGATGTGGCGGAGATTGGTCCCGAGCTGCGCGGCATCGCCCTCGCCCAAGGTGGTGTTACAGCCCACGCCGCGATCGTGGCGCGCTCACTTGGCGTGCCTATGGTGGTCGGCCTCGGTGACGCCGTGCTCGAGCTCCTGCCCGGTGAGCCGGTCATCGTCGACGGCGATCGCGGCGAGCTTCGGCGCTATCCGAATCCGGATGAGGTGGCGTCCGCCCAGGCCGCCTGGGAGGGCCGGAAGCGGGCCCGAGAGGCGGCGATTCGCGCCCGCGAGGAACCCGCCCGGACGAAGGACGGCAGGCTCCTCAAGGTCCTCTGCAATGCGGCTTCCGTGGCCGAGGTCGAGGAGGGGTTGGCGCAGGGAGCGGAGGGCGTCGGACTCCTGCGCACGGAGCTCGGGTTCCTGGAGGCACACGACTGGCCGTCGGCGGACGAGCATTACCGGTTCCTGCGCCCGCTGCTGGCAGAGCTCGCCGGGCGGATTGCCACGGTCAGGCTGCTCGACTTCGGCGGCGACAAGACGCCGCCGTTTCTCGCCGGCCGGGCGGGTCGCGGCGTCGAACTCCTGCTCGGGGCTCCTAACGCGCTGCGCGCTCAGCTGGAGGCGATCGTCCGCGCCTCGGCGTCCGCCAACGTGCGCATCCTGATCCCGATGGTCACCACGGTCGCCCAGGTGGTGGCCGTTCGCGAGCTGCTGTCGGAAGTCATGGGCAGTGGGCCGCTGCCGCCTCTGGGGGCCATGATCGAAACGCCGGAGGCGGCGCAGGCGGCCAGCGAGCTCGCGCCCGTCCTGGGCTTCTTCAGTCTCGGCACCAACGACCTGACCCAGCTCGCGCTCGGTCTCGACCGCGAGCACTCGGGCACCGCACCGGTCACCCACCCGGACGTGCTCCGGCTGGTGGCGATGGCGACCCGGGCGGGCCGGGCGGCCGGGATCCCGGTCGAGGTCTGTGGCGAGGCTGCCTCGGATCCCGAGGTTGTGCCCCTGCTCATCGGCCTCGGGGCCAACGAGCTGAGCGTCGGGGCCGCCCGGGTTGGAGAGATCCGTGAGCTGGTTCGAAACCTGCACGCCGGCGAGTCGGCGCGCCAGGCGGAAAAGGCGCTACTCGGTCAGATCGGACACACAGGCGGCGAGCGCATTTAGAGCGTTCGCTGCGTCATCGCCGGTCGCGGTCAGCGTGAGAAGCGCGCCTCCTTTGGCGCCCAGGGCGAGCACGCTCAGGATGCTCTTGGCGTCCGCCTCTTTGTCCCCAGCCGCGACCTGGATCTGCGACCGGAACCGCATCGCGGTCTTCACGAACTGGCCGGCCGGCCGCGCGTGGAGCGCGACATCGCCTGGCATCGCGACCTGCACCTCAGAACTTTCGGGCACCGCGAGCCTCCTCGGCGGCCTTCGCCACATCCTCGAGCGACTGGCCGGCGGCCGACATGACCGCAGCCGCGATCGCTCCTTCGACCAGGGGCGCGTCCACCAGCCGGGCCTCGCCGTCGGGGAGTCCGGAAAGAACGTCCTTGACGGTCAGGATGGCGCTTCCGAGATCGGCGAGGACGACGACGCCGGAGCCCTTATCGGCGCGCGCGATGGCCTCCTCAACGAGTCCGCCGTCGGTACCCAGCGAGCCTTCTGGGCCACCGCCCGCGGGCTCGATCTGGACTTCCGGACCGGCGACCTGGGCGATCAGATCGGCCAGGCCTCGGGCTAGCTCCTGGCTGTGGGAAACCAATACGATGCCGACCAAGTTCGTCACTCCAACAGGGCCCGCAGGACCCTTCGGCAGTCTACAGTACCGATCGAGATTCAACAATGTCGAATAACAGCGGGCGCCGAAACACAATTCAGTCGATCGACCGCGCGGCGGCGATACTGAAGGCGCTGGCCGGCGGACCTCGGCGCCTCGGCGTCAGCGAGCTCGCCGACCGCCTCGACCTGGCGCGTCCGACCGTGCACGGACTCCTGCAAACCCTGCAGTCGCACGGCTTCGTTGAGCAGGCGCGCGGCTCGGACAAATACCAACTCGGTCCCGGTTTGCTCCAGCTCGGCTATTCCTACCTCGACCTCAACGAGCTCAGGACCCGCTCGCTCGCGTACGCGGACCGCCTGGCAGCGCGTACCAATGCGGCTGTGCGAGTGGGCGTCATGCACGGGGCCAGCGTGGTCGTCGTCCACCACGTGTTCAGCCCAGACTCTGGCTTCGGCGTGCCCGAGGTGGGCCTCCAGCTTCCGATCCACGCGAGCGCGCTGGGCAAGGCGATCCTGGCCTTTGCCAGCCCGCAGGTGGTCGAGGACCTGATGTCGGAGCCGCTGCCCCGGCTGACCAAGCACACGCTCGACGCCGAGACGCTGCGTCGCGAGGTGGACATGGTCCGCGACCAGGGAGTCGCCATCGAGCGAGACGAGGCGGTGCTCGGAGAGGCGAGCGTCGCGGCACCGATATTCGATCACTCGGGCCACCCGGTGGGAGCCATCGGGGTGGTCGCGGCCACCGAGAGGCTCTTCGCTCGCAGTCTCAACAAGGGGGTGGCGGCGGCGGTCGGCGAAGCGGCGCGCGGCGTCTCGCGTGAGCTCGGCGCCGCCCGCTGGCCCTACGCCGCGCAGACTTAATAGCGGCCTGACTTCCCACCGCCGAAGCGGCGGTGGCGCCCGATGCCGGGGGTGCGGGGTGCTCCCCGCGCGTATTAGAGAGGGGATCCCCACGAAATCGAAGATTTCGTGGGGTGCGGGATCCTCCCCGCGCGTAAGAGAGAGTGGGTTGGAACGCACAGCTCCCCACTTGTCCCCACCTACAAACTGTTGTTCGATGCGCCCAGGCCCAGGCCCAATATGCGGAGAAGGCGTCCGGCGCGACTACCACATGTTGAGTTCGTGGGACTGGACTAGGCCTCTGACGCCCCTACATCTTGTGCGTCATGTATTGACAACGGGTGGGGCGGCGGGTACTGTTCGTGGCGAATCGCGGTGAAATGTGGGGGAAAGTGGTGAAAAATCCCGAGTCGAAGCATCCGTCGAAGCCAATGTCGCAGCACACGTCTCACCACTCGTCCCTGTACGGCACCCTGCACACGTCCCAGCACCCACTTTCCCCCGCCGCGATCGGCAGAGCGAACGCGAGGACCTGATGCGTGTTCGTCGGAACCTTCCGGAACCGAGTCGACGAGAAGGGGAGGCTGGCCATCCCGGCCAGCTTCCGGAGGCAGCTGCCGGAGGGCAGCTACATCTCGATCGGGGCCGACAACGTGCTGACGATCTACCCACCGGAGCAGTGGGAGGCGCTCGCCCAGCAGCTGGCCAGCCCCTTCCTGGATCGCGACCAGCGGGCGCTCGCCCGGGCCCTGTTCTCGATGGCGATCACCTGCGAGTTCGACGCCCAGGGCCGGGTGATGCTCTCCCAGGAACAGCGCCGGCAGGCCGGGATCGAGCCGCGCTCGACGGTCAGCGTGGTCGGCGCGGGGTCCCGGGTCGAGATCTGGTCCGAGCCCAACTGGGAGCCCTACTCCGACGACGCTCGAGGTCGATTCACCGAACTCGTTGACCAGGTGATACACCGGCCCTGATGGGCCACGTCCCCGTACTTTCAAAAGAAGCAATAGAAGTCCTTCAGCCCCGGCCAGGCGCAATCGTGGTCGACTGCACCCTCGGGGCGGGCGGGCACGCGCGGCTGCTGCTGGAAGCCATCCAGCCGGACGGCCGCCTGCTCGCCATCGATCGCGACCCGGCGGCCGTGGAAGGGGGTCGGACCAGGCTGAGCGTGTTCGGCCCCCCTCCCACGGTCGTCCGGGGCGATTTCGCCGACCTCGAACGAATCGCGCGCGAGAACGGCTTCGAGCAGGTCGATGCCGTCCTTTTCGACTTCGGGATCTCGTCGGTTCAGCTCGACGATCCCGAGCGCGGCTTCAGCTTCCGAGCCGAGGGGCCGCTCGACATGCGGCTGGACCCCGAAAGCCCGCTGACGGCCGAGCGCGTCGTCAACGAGCTGCCGGAACGCGAGCTCGGGGAGCGCATCCGCGAGCTCGGCGAGGAGCGGTGGGCGGCTCGTATCGCCCAGTTCATCGTCCGCCGGCGTCCACTCCGTACCACCCGCGACCTGGCCGCCGCCGTCGAGGCGGCGATCCCGAAAGGCGCCTGGCCGCGCGACATCCATCCGGCGACCCGCACCTTCCAGGCGATCCGGATGGTCGTCAACGACGAGCTCGGTTCGATCGCTCAGGGGCTGAAGGCCGCTCTCCAGATCCTTTCTCCCGGTGGGCGCATGGCGGCGATCACGTTTCACTCACTTGAGGATCGGCTGGTCAAGTCGTTCCTCGTCGCCGAGTCGAAAGACTGTCTCTGTCCCCCCCAACAGCCGGTCTGCACCTGCGCCCACCGGGCTTCCCTTCGCATCCTCACCCGTAAGCCGGTCCGCCCCTCCGACGAGGAGGTCCGGCAGAACCCCCGGGCCCGCTCCGCCAAGCTGCGGGCGGCCCAAAAGCTCTGATCCCAACCCCACTAAGCCCCCGGGGCCGCCACCGCCCATCTCCTCCCACCCCAACCAACCAAGGCGGTCCCGGGGCACCCACTTTCTCGGGGGAGAGTCCCCTCAACCCTCACGTCGAGCTCCACATCAAAACAACGTTGGTCAATACCCGCACGATCCAGCACCGCCGGCTCCGCGCCGGCGCCGCCCGCCGATCCAACCACCGCCGGCGCCGGATGCGCCAGGAGCTGGTGGAGCTGGCGGGAACCGCGGCCGCCACCCGGCTGCGGTCCTGGAAGCACGCCCGCCTGTACGTGGGCGTCGCCGTCGGAGTCGCACTCGCGGTCGCCTATCTCTTCCTGGCCGCCCAGGTGACCCAGACGTCCTATCAGCTCGCGCAGCTGCAGAACCAGCAGGCACAGCTCATGGCCGAACAGGCCCAGCTTCAATACGGAGAGGCCGACTTAAGGACACCGGCCCAGGTCGACCGCGCGGCCCAGCAGGCCGGCCTCCGCCAGCGAACGGCCACCGGCTATGTCGGCGGCCAGGTGGCGGCGATCGACCTTGGCGCACCCATCGGCCAGCAGCCCGCCGACGCACAGCCTCTCTGGGAGAAGGCGGTGGCCGCGGTCTTCGGTACGGTGACGGGGACGAAGGACGTCCTCGCCAGCGAGCGCTAAGTAGTTGGCCGTTCACACCGGCCGGCTCGGACTCAACGCCCGCCAGCCTCGGGGCCGCACGGTCCGCGGTGAAAACCCGCGGCTGCGAGTTGTCGCCCTCGGCCTGGTGGTCGCTCTGTTCGCCGGCGCGATCTGGACCCGGCTCGCCTACTGGCAGCTCGTGGAGCACGGGCGGCTGTCGGATTGGGCGGCCAAGCAGTACGAGCATGTGGTCCCCCTGCCGCCTGCCCGCGGCGTGATCTATGACCGCCAGGGGCAGCCGCTGGTGCTCAACACCACCG
The DNA here is from genome assembly GCA_964529765.1 of uncultured Actinomycetes bacterium. Classification (GTDB taxonomy): domain Bacteria; phylum Chloroflexota; class Dormibacteria; order Dormibacterales; family Dormibacteraceae; genus CAZHAC01. Next base: position 11,936 of record CAZHAC010000010.1, on the reverse strand, counting down.
TCTACTCGGTGTTCGTCTCTCCGGACAACATTCCGGCCGCCGAGCGGGAGTCGGTCGCGAGCGGTCTCGCCCAGGCCATCGGCGCTGATCATGACGCCGTTCTGAAGACGCTCGGGTCGGGCAAGAAGTTCGCTTACATCGCCCGCCGGCAGCCCAAGGACAAGGCCGACGCCGTCCGCGCTCTCCACCTGGCCGGCGTCGGGCTCGAGCCCGAGCAGCAGCGTTCCTACCTGCCGGGCGGGGCCGGGGACGGCACCACGCTCGCCGCCAACCTGCTCGGCTTCGTCAACTACGACGGCCAGGGTCAGTACGGGGTGGAGGGGTACTACAACGGGCGGCTGGCCGGCAAGGCGGGCTTCAAGACGACCTACCGGGACGCCGCCGGCCGCGACATCGCCCTCGGCCCAAGCGAGCACGTCAACCCGGTCAACGGCGCCGATCTCGTCCTCTCGCTCGACGCCGGCGTTCAGTTCGCCGCCGAGCAGGCGATCGCGGACGGCGTCAAGGCCAACAAGGCCGAGAGCGGCAGCGTCATCGTGCTCAACAGCAAGACCGGTGGTATCGTCGCCGCCGCCAGCTATCCGACCTACAACGCCAACGGGTTCCCGACCGCCGACCCCGCGCTGATCAAGGACCGGATCGTGTCCGACCTTTACGAGCCGGGCTCGATCATGAAGGTCCCGACCCTGACAGGCGCGCTCCAGAACCACGCGATCACGCCGACCACCACCATCAACGACCCCGGCTACATCAACGTGGGCGGCGCCACTCTGAAGGACTGGGACCTCAAGAATCACGGCACGGTGAGCTACACGCGGGTGCTCGAGGAGTCGTACAACGTCGGTGCCGTCCGCGCCGAGCAGGCCGAGGGCCTGCAGGCCTTCTACAACAACCTGGCCACGTTCGGGTTCAACGCACCCTCTGGAGTCGACCTCTCTGCCGAGGCCAGCGCGACGCCGCTGCAGCCTTTCTCACAGTGGCGGGAGAGCGAGCTGGCGACCGCCTCCTACGGGCAGGGCATCGCGGTCAACATGGTCCAGATGGCGGCCGCGGTCAACGTCATCGCCAATGGCGGCAAGTACGCGCAGCCTCACGTCGTCGATCGCATCGGCGGCCAGGCCGGCCCGCTTTCGAGCGCGACCCAGCGTCAGGTCATCGACCCCAGTACCGCGAGCCAGATGCGGGACATGATGATGTCGGTCGTCCAGCACGGGTCGGGCTACACCGCGCGGGTCCCAGGGTTCGAGCTCGACGAGGCGGGGAAGACGGGGACGTCGCAGATGCCGGAGAACGGCGCCTACTCGTTCGATCACGTGTGGGCGTCATATGCCGGCTTCCTGCCCGCCGAGAACCCGCAGTTCACGATGCTGGTCGTCGTCCGCAAGCCGAACAACGGCTCCTTCGACCACAACGAGGGCTACTACGTCTCGGCCCCGATCTGGAAGCGAATCGCGGAGTCGATCGTCCTCCAGTGGCACCTGAGCCCCGAACCGCCGAAGAAAGTCTGAACCTGAGTCCGGGCTTACAGCCCGGTCCAGTCCTCGCTTACGCTCCATTGACATGATCCTCGACGCGATCACGGTAGCGGTCGCGTTCCTGATTGGGCTGGTGCTCTACCCGCTGCTCATCCGGCGGCTGCGCGACCTGCGCTTTGGCCAGGTGGTCCAGGAGGAGCTCGGGTTCCACCGGGCTAAGACCGGCACCCCGACCGGTGGCGGCGCGCTCTTCGTGCTGCTCGGCATCCTGGGCGGTCTGCTGGCCGCCCGCGCCGGCCACCAGGGCGCGCTGCCGGCCGTGCTCGGCCTGGCAGCCGGTGGCTGCCTGGGCGCGCTCGACGACCTCCGCAAGCTTCGCGTTGGCTCGGTCGGCATTCCGGCCCGTTACAAGTTCCCGATCCAGTTCCTGCTCGCGGTGCCGGTCGCCTGGGCCGCCCACCACCAGCAGCACTGGCTGCCCGACCTCTGGTGGGTCTACTGGCCGCTGGCTCTGGTCGCGATCGTCGCCACCGCCAACGCCGTCAACATCACCGACGGTTCCGACGGCCTGGCCGGTGGTCTGGCGGTGATCGCGCTGGTGGTGCTGGCGCTGGCGATGCCCGGCGCTCCCGCCGGCGCGCGTGCGGTTGCGATGACGTTGGTCGGCAGCCTGCTCGCTTTCCTCTGGTACAACCGCTATCCGGCCCGGATTTTCATGGGCGACACCGGGTCCCTGGGCCTCGGTTTCGCCCTGGCCGGGATGGCGATCCAGCAGGGGTTCCTGCTCCTCCTGCCGCTGCTCGGTTTGGTTTTCGCAGTCGAGACACTGTCTGTCATCATTCAGGTCGCCTACTTCCGGGCGACCGGCGGCCGCCGGCTTTTCAAGATGACCCCGATCCACCACGCGTTCCGAATAGAGGGTTGGTCTGAGAACCGCATCGCGCTCTGCTTCTGGGGCGCGGGCGCGGTCTCGGCGCTGGCCAGCGCCGGGCTCTCCCGGTTTAGCGGGTAGCTCCATGACGAGCCGCGCGCTCGTCGTCGGCGCTGGTCGCAGCGGGATCGCGCTCGCCCGTTTCCTGACAAGTCGCGGGCAGCAAGTGCTGGTGTCCGACCAGAAGCGGCCGTCAACGCCGCCTGAACTGCCGCCCGGCGTCGAGGTCGTCTACGGCGAGCAGGAGGTTTCTCTGCTGGACGGGACCAGCACCGTCTACGCCAGCCCCGGCGTCCCCTGGGACGCGCCGCTCCTCGAGGAGGCCCGGCGGCGCGGAGTCGAGGTGTCGAGCGAGATCGACCTCTTCTTCCGGCACTGCCCGGCGCCCATCGTCGGCATCACGGGCACCAACGGCAAGACGACCACGACCGCGCTTGTCGGAGACGTTCTGCGCCACGGCGAGCGACCGGTGATCGTGGGCGGCAACATCGGCGAGACGGTCCTCGACCGGCTGGATGCGGTGACGCCCGCGCACTGGGTCGTGCTCGAGCTGTCAAGCTTCCAGCTGGAGTCGATCGCTCAACCGCGGGTCGCCATCGGCGCCGTGCTCAACATCACGCCCGACCACCTGGACCGCCACCACACGATTGAGGCGTACGTCGCCGCCAAGGCCCGGCTCGTGGAGTACATGGAGGCGGACGACGTGGCTGTCCTCAACGGACGGGACCCTTGGTGCCGCGAGCTGGGCGGCCGCACCCGTGGCCGCGTCGTCTGGTTCGATCAGCACCGGCCCGATCCACCGATGCCGATCCCTGGTGAGCACAACCTGATGAACGCGCGGGCGGCGGCCGCGATCGGCCGCGCGGCGGGCCTGGCGGACGAGCAGATCGAGGGCGCGATCGCGCGCTTCCAGGGTGTCGAGCACCGGTTGGAGCTGGTCGGCGAGTGGGGCGGGGTGCACTGGTACAACGACTCCAAGGCGACCAACCCCGATGCCGGCCGGGTCGCGGTCAACTCCTTCCCGGGCCTCCCGGTCGTGCTGATCGCCGGCGGCTACGGCTCGGGTTTCGAGCTCGACGCCTGGGCGAAGGACGTCCGCCGCCGGACGGCGGCGGTGGTGCTGATGGGCAAGAGCGCGGGCGAGCTGGAGCAGGTACTGGGCGACCACCCGATTCTGCGTGCCGGCTCACTGGAGGAGGCGGTCGAGTTGGCGGCGGCCGAATCCCAGCCGGGCGGCGTGGTGCTCCTCAGCCCGGCCTACAAGAGCTTCGACATGTTCGAGGGCTACGAGGACCGTGGACGCCAGTTCAAAGCGGCGGTCCGGAGGCGCTTCGGTGGCTGAGGCGTCGATCCCCGCAGGGCAGCCCAACCCGTCGCGTCTCGCGGCGGGGCCGCGTAATGGCGAGCGAGACGACCCGGACATCGTCCTGATCGGACTCACGCTGGCGCTGGCCGGCTGCGGACTTGTGTTCGTGCTCTCGGCAAGCCAGGCGCTGGCCTACCTGGAGCACAAATGGCCGCTCTACTACTTCGCCCGCCAGCTGATCGGGGTCGGCCTGGGGCTGGTGGCAATGTTCGTCCTCACGCGCGTCGACTACCACCGTTTCCGGCGCTTCGCCCAGGCGGGAGCGGCGGTCTCGCTACTCATGATGGTGCTCGTGCTGGTCCCGCACGTGGGGGTCACCCAGGCCGGCGGCCCGCACAGCGGAGAGGTCGGGGTGAACGGCGCCAGCCGCTGGTTCAGCCTCGGCCCGCTGGGCAGCTTCCAGCCCTCCGAGCTGGGCAAGCTCGGGTTCGTGCTTTTCCTTGCCCATTGGGTGGACAGGCGGGGGGACCGGATCCGTGACCTCTACGACGGGCTGTTCCCCTTCGGAATCATGCTGGCCGCCGTGCTCGCCGTCCTCATGCTCGAGAAAGACCTGGGGACGGCGATCGTCACCACGGCGATCTTCGTCTCCATCTACTTCTCCGGTGGCGGCCGGCTGCGCCATCTCCTCCTGCTGGCAGCGGTACTCGTCGCCGGTTTCCTCTTCCTGACCCTCGCCACGCCTTACCGCGCGGCCCGCTTGGGGGCGTACCTACACCCCTTCGACGACCCCTTGAACACGGGGTTTCAGTCGAGCCAGGGGCTGATCGCCCTCGGCGCCGGCGGGCTCCACGGTGTCGGGATCGGGCACTCGGTGCAGAAGTTCCTGTGGCTGCCTGCCGCTCATACCGACTTCGTCTTCGCAATCATCGGCGAGGAGACGGGGCTGATCGGCACCACGGCCGTGCTCGCGGCCTACGTGCTCTTCGCCTGGCGTGGCTATCGCTCGGCCCTGCGCGCGCCCGACCGTTTCGGAGTCATGGTGGCGGTCGGCATCTCGACGTGGATCGCCGTCCAGGCCCTGATCAACATGGGCACCGTCACCGACACCATCCCCGCTACTGGCGTCCCACTACCGTTCATCAGCTACGGTGGGACCTCGGTAGCCGTCTTGCTCGCCGCGGTCGGCCTGCTGCTCAACGTGGCCGGCCAGGGCCGGCCGCAGTCGTTCCGGAGGATCGATGCGTCTTTTGATATCGGGAGGGGGGACCGGGGGTCACCTGATGCCCGCTCTCGCCGTCGCGCAGGCCTGCCGCGCTGAGCACCCCGACTGGCCGCTGTTGATGGTCGGCAAGGCGGGCGGGCCCGAGGAGCGGCTGGTCCCTGAGGCCGGGTTCAACCTCGAGGTGATCGCCATCCAGGGCTTCGACCGCGACGCCGTGTGGAAGAACGTCGCCCTGCCCGCCGTGGTGCCCCGAGCCTTCCTGCGCGGCGCGCGGATCGTCGAGAGGTTCCGGCCTGATGTGGTGCTCGGTATGGGCGGCTACGCGATGGCGCCTGCGGTTTGGGCGGCGCGCCGGCGGGGCATTCCCTACGTCCTCCATGAGAAGGACGTGCGGCCGGGACTGGCAACGCGGCTCTTCGCCCGCGGCGCGGCCGCCGTCTGCACGACCCTGCCCGGGACTGACGCTCGCCTGGCCGGCACGCGCACGGTTCTGACCGGCATCCCGCTGAGGGGCGGCTTCGAGCGGCGCCAGGTCTCGATCCCGCCCCGCAAGCTGCTGGTCACCGGGGGCAGCCAGGGCTCACGCCGGCTGAACCAGGCCGTCTGGTCGGTGCTCGACGAACTGTTGGAGCGCTTTCAAGAGGTGATCCATGTGGCCGGCCGCCAGGGCGCGGCCGAGATCGAGCGGCTGACGCGCCCACGCTATCGGGCGATGACCTTCACGAGCGACATGTCTGCCCTGATGGCCGAGGCCGACGTCGCGATTTCCCGGGCTGGGGTCGGGACCATCGGCGAGCTGGGGCTGGTCGGGCTCCCCGCGATCCTCGTCCCGGGCACCTTCGGCGGCCGCCACCAGGAGCTGAACGCGGAGGCGGTGGTCGCCGCCGGGGCCGCGGTTTGCGTCCGCGATGAGGACTTCACGGGCGCCCGGCTGCTGCGCGAGCTCGACTCGCTGACCCCCGAGCGGCTGAGCTCGATGGCGTCGGCTGCCGCTGCGCTCGGCCGGCCCGATGCGGCGAGGCGAGTGCTAGAGGTGGTGATTTCCGCGGCCAGCCCTCCTCCGGAGCGCGATGTGTCATCAGGCACGGCCCCTCCCCTTCAGGGGAGGGGATCATGGGTGAGGGGTGACTCAACCCCCGACCCAGAAGGAACGCACAAGTGACCCGCATCCATCTCATGGGCATCGGTGGGGTTGGCGTGTCCGCCCTGGCGCGGGTCTACCTGGCGCGCGACGACGAGGTTTCCGGCTGCGACCTGCGCGACTCGGAGACTCTCCAGGCCCTGGCCGCCGAGGGCGTCCGTGTCGCGGTCGGCCACGATCCCGAGCACGTGCTGGGCGCCGATGTTCTTGTGTACAGCGGAGCGGTCCGCAGCGGCGCCGCCGAGGTCGAGGCCGCGCACGCGATGGGGGTCCACGTGCTCTCCCGCGCCGAAGCCCTGGCCGAGCTGATCGCGGAGACGGAATCGATCGCGGTCACCGGGAGCGCCGGCAAGACGACCATCACGCACATGCTGGGCTCGATCCTCCTGGCCGCCGGTTGGGACCCGACCGTGCTCGTCGGCGATGGCGCCAACGCTCGCGCCGGCCGCTCGCGCTGGCTGGTCGCCGAGGCCGATGAATCCGACCGTTCGCTGGTCCTCCACCACCCGCGGCACGCGCTGCTCAGCAATGTCGACTTCGACCATCCCGACCACTTCGACTCGCTCCACGACGTGGCCACGATCTTCGAGGAGTTCCTCAATAACCTGCCGGCGGAGGGGCTGGCGGTGGTCTGCGCGGACGATCCGATCGCGGCTCGCCTGAGCACGAGCGGCCGCCGGGTGACCTACGGCTTCAGCGAAGAGGCCGATTACCGCTGCGGCGAGGAGCGTCCCTTCCCGATCTGGCGGCGCGGCGAGGAACTGGGGCGGATGCGCCTGGAGGTCCCCGGACGCCACAACGTCCTCAATGCCACCGGCGCCGCCGCGCTCGCCCTCGAGCTCGGCGTCGAGTTCGGCGCCGTGGCCCGCGCGCTCGAGGACTTCACCGGCGCGCACCGGCGGATGGAGAGGCTGGGTTGGTGGCAGGGGGCGGTCCTCTACGACGACTACGCACACCACCCGACCAAGGTCCGTGCCGCCCTGGCCGCCGCCCGCGAGCTCCGCCACCGGCGGCTGATCGTCGTCTTCCAGCCCCATCGATATTCGCGCCTGGTGGCGCTCCTCGAAGACTTCACGCGCAGTTTCGATCTCGCCGACGCGGTGCTCGTGACCGACGTCTACACGGCGGGCGAGGAGAACCCCACGGGGATCAGTGGCGAGGTTCTCGCCGCCCGGATGCGAAACGCGCGCTTCACTCCCGACTTCGCGTCAGCGCGGTCCGAGCTGACCGAGCTCGTGGGCCGCGACGACCTGGTTCTGTTCATGGGCGCGGGCGACATCTGGAAGCTGGGACGTGAGCTGGCGGACCAGGGCTAACGAGGCCTGGCTGGACGCACTGCCCGGCCTTGAGCGCGCGCACAGCCTGGCCCGGCATACGTCGTTCAACATCGGCGGGCCGGCCGACTGGTTCGTGGAGTCGGGTCGCGTCGACGAGCTGGAACGGCTGGTAGCCGGCTGCACGGAGCGGAGCATCCCGTACCTGCTCCTCGGCGCCGGAACCAACCTGCTGGTCGCCGACGCCGGCGTCGAGGGGCTGGTCATCCGGTGCATAAACCGCGACGTGCACGTGCTCGAGGACTGCCAGGTGCGGGCCGGAGCCGGGCTCAAGATGATGCGGCTGGCGCGCCACGCGGCAGATCACGGCCTGGTCGGCTTCGAGTTCGCGATCGGAGTCCCGGGAACCGTAGGCGGCGCCGTCTACCAGGATGCCGGCTGCTGGGGCCGCGAGCTGCGCGAGGTACTGGTGGCGGTCGAGGGATTTGTGCCCGGTCGAGGTCGCGTGCGCTGGGAGCCTGCCGAGCTCGAGCTCGGCTACCGGACCTCGGCGTTCCGCGCCGGCCGCCTGCATGGGGCACTGATCACCGCGGCCACCGTCCAGCTGGTGCTCGGAGATGGCGAGGCGGCCAAGCGTGAGATGGCGCGCCTGACCGCGGAGCGCAACCGCAGCCAGCCGATCAAGACCAAGAACTGTGGCTCGGTTTTCAAGAACCCGCCGGGAGACTCGGCGGGCCGTTTGGTGGAGGCGGTCGGCATGAAAGGCGCCCGCCGTGGCGGGGCGGTCGTCTCCGAGCAGCACGCCAATTTCATCGTCAACACCGGGGGCGCCTCCGCCGCCGACGTGCTGGGACTGATCGAAGACATCCGCGAGCGTGTCCGCGATGCCTTCGGCGTCGACCTCGAGCCGGAGGTCGAGATGGTGGGGCGCTAGTTGAGGCAGCCGGGGCGGCGGCGGCGGGCCTCGCGCCTGCCGCGGATCGACTGGGCAACCCGCCCAACCTCGCTGCGAGGGATGGAGTGGAACGCCGGCAGCGGTCTCGGGGAGCAACCCGCCGGGAAGCGGTGGACGCGTGCACTGGCGGTGCTCCTGAGCCTCCTTGAGCTTGGCGCGCTCCTCTGGCTGACCGCGGGCACTGCTTTTCAGGTCCGGCAGGTCACCGTCACGGGGAACCAGCGGCTGAGCGCCGCCGACGTCCGTTCGGCCGCCGGACTCGACCGTCCGGGCTCGGTGTTCGCCGTCGACGCTGCTACGATCCGCCGCAAGTTGACGGCCGACGCCTGGATCCGTGATGCGCGGGTGACAGTCTCGCTGCCGGATCGCGTCGACATCTCGGTGGATGAGTGGCAGCCGGTCGCGGTCTTCGTGCCCGGCGGTCGGGGGCGTGCGTTCTTCCTATCCGACCAGGGAGTCGTGCTCGGCCCGGCCCCTTCGGCGGCAGCCGCCCTGGAGGTCGACGCGCCCGTCGCGCCGGATCCGAAGGCTGGCCAGCGCCCGGTCGCGGTCCGCTTGCTGACGGCCCTGGTCAACATCCAGCGCGGCCTGCCCGGCCTGGTCGGTCAGGACGTCCGCGCCTTTGAGATCGACGGCTGCGGAAACCTGACGATGACGACCAAGAAGGGGTGGAAGGCCTACTTCGGTCGCGTCATCACGCCCGAGGAGTTCGCCACGCTCGACTCCAAGCTGGCCGCTTTGAAGGCTGTCTCGACCCGAGAGGACCTCAACAGCTCCGACCTCGAATACGTGAACCTCATGAACCCGTCGCTGCCCGCGACCGGACACAAGACCAAGCCTTCGCCCTCGCCGTCGCCGGCGCGAAGCTCATCGCCAGCGCCCGCGCCCTCACCCTCGGCGATCACCCCGGTGGTCACGTGCCGGTAATCGTCATCGCGATCCTCTGCGCGCTCCTGGGGGTGGCGCTCGGCCTGCTCTCGCCGGTGACCATCCCGGTCACCTACGCGCGCTACACCGCGGTCGCTCTGCTGGCCGGCCTGGACTCGATCTTCGGCGCCTTCAAGGCCTACATCGCCGGCACCTTCGAGCCGCGCGTCTTCCTGACCGGGCTGGTCAGCAACATGGCGCTCGCGGGCTCGCTGACCTTCGTCGGCGACAAGCTGGGCGTCGACCTTTCGATCGCCGCCATCGTCGCCTTCGGCGTCCGGATCTTCAACAACGTGGCCGCCATCCGCCGCCATTACCTGTAGCCGCCGAACAAGTGCATGCGTGGGCGCGAGCACGCCATGCCGCCGGATTTACACGTGCATCCGTGGGCAATTCGACGGGGCTAAGTCGCGAGTGCGGCTTACGAGCTGCCTTCCAGGAAGGCGTCGATCAGGCGTCGGGAGATGCTGAAGGGGCCGGGCAGCAAAGGCAGCGGATCCTCGCGCCCGAACCAGCCCGCGTCCATGATCTCGCCCTCGGGATCGAGTGTGATTTCGCCGTTGGCGTGGCGCGCGAAGAAACCGACCATCAGCTGGCTCGGAAACGGCCAGGGCTGGCTTCCGAAGTAGCGCACGCCATCGACCGCGAAGCCGACCTCTTCGCGCACCTCGCGTTCGACCGCCTCCTCGAGCGACTCGCCCGGCTCCACGAACCCGGCGAGGACGCTGAAGAAGCCACCCCGGAACGACCGGTTCTGCGCCAGCAGCATCTTGCCGTCGCGCTCCACGAGCATGATCACTGCCGGGTTGATGCGCGGAAAGTAGACCGCGCCGCAGCCTTCACAGCGCCGAGCTCGCTCCTCCTCCAGGGGCTGCGTCGGTGAGCCGCAGCGCCCGCAAAACGCGTGCGTACGGAACCACTCCGCGACCTGGAAGGCGCGCCCGGCCACCGAATGGAGGTCGGGGTCGAGCCGACCGAAGAGCTCACGCAGCCCGGCCGCGCTGTACCCCGGCCCGGTTTCCAGTCCGGGTTGGAGCGGAACGCTGAAGCAGGCGACGCCACGCAGCCGGCCGATGTAGATCGGCTCCGCCGCCGCTCCCATCGCCGCCAGCTCATCCTGGGAGGGCAGCTGGTGACCCTCGCGGATGATCAGCCGGTCCCCGATGAAGGCGAAGACCAGTGAGTCTTCGCCCGGACGCAGGTGGAGGTCGACGCCGGGCTCGAAAAGGGGTCGGGGTCCGCCGTTCACCGGCATCGATCTTAGGATCCGTCCAGCCGCTGAGCGATCCGGCTACTAAATGTGGCCGTGGCGGCCCATCCGGGCTGCTGGTCCATCGCAATTTGTAGCCCCTGCTCAGGGCGCGTACACAACATCTAGGCGCAGCCGCGCACACGCGCTATACTTCCCGAGACCCGCCAAGTCCCACAATTCGTCGTTCCAGGAGTCTCCACACAAAACTTGTCTCGGCGGAAGCGCGCAGCCGGTCTCGACCTGGGCACCAGCCGGGTTGCGGTCGTGATCGGCGAGGTCGACGACTACGGTCAGGTGCAGCTTCTCGGCGTCGGCGAGCTGCCGAGCGAGGGTCTGCGCAAGGGCGTCGTCGTCAATATTGACAAGACGGTTCACGCGATCCAGGGCGCCATGGTCGGTGCCGAGCGGATGGCAGGCGTGCGCGTCGACTCGGCGGTGGTGTCGCTTGGCGGGCCGCACCTCCAGTCTCAAAACAGCCGCGGCGTGGTTGCGGTGTCGCGCGGTCGCGAGTTCGAGATCGCCCAGGACGACGTCGACCGGGTGATCGAGGCCGCTCGCGCGGTTGCCATCCCGAGCGATCGCCAGGTCATCCACGTCCTGCCCAGATGCTTCACCGTCGACGGGCAAGAGGGTGTCCGGGAAGCGATCGGCATGACCGGGCAGCGGCTTGAAGTTGAGACCAACATCGTCTCCGGCGCCCAGACCTCGCTTCAGAACGTAATCAAGTGCGTCCATCAGGCCGGCCTTGACGTCGACGACGTGGTCGCCCAGGCCCTCGCCAGCGGCGAAGGCGTCCTCACCGAGAACGAGGTCAACCTGGGCGTTTGCCTGATCGACGTCGGCGCCGAGACGACGGATGTCGTGGTCTACAGCGACGGCGCCGTCCTCAAGCTGTCGGTGCTGCCGGTCGGGGGCAACCACGTCACCAACGACATCGCCATCGGCCTCCGCACGACACCACAAGACGCCGAGGCGTTGAAGCTCAACTACGGGCACACCCTGCCCGAGGTGATCCCGGCCGAGGAGCGCATCGAGGTGCGGCAGGTGGGCGGCGACCGCATCCAGGCGATGCCCCGCCGCTTCCTGGCCGAGATCATCGGGCCCCGGATGCGCGAGATATTCCAACTCGCCCGCGAAGAGGTGCGCCGGAGCGGCTTCGACGGGCTCCTGCCCGCCGGCGTCGTGGTCACCGGCGGTGCTTCGCGGCTGATGGGAACCACGGACGCGGCTCAGATGGTCTTCGACTCCGCTGTCCGGCTCGGGCTACCGACCGGCGTTGGCGGTCTCGTCGACCGGGCGGGCGGCCCTTCGTATGCGGCGGCCGTCGGCCTGGTCAAGTGGGCGGCTCGCCTGCAGCCGCAGGGAGTAGCTGCCGGCGCCGGCCGGCAGCCGGCGGCACTGGGCACCGCCTACCAGCGGACTGTGAGGTGGTTGCGTGACTTTTTCTAGC
>CAZHAC010000009.1:26366-28212 GCA_964529765.1 uncultured Actinomycetes bacterium | reverse complement strand
GAGTCGGGATCGCCAACGTGATGCTGATCTCGGTGCTCGAACGGCGCTCGGAGATTGGCCTGCGCCGCGCCCTGGGCGCGACTCGGGCACACATCTCGGGCCAGTTCATGGGCGAGGCGCTCCTGCTCTCACTGCTGGGAGGCGGCGGGGGAATCGCGATCGGAGTCGCCGCCACCGCCGCATTTGCCTGGTACCGAGGTTGGCAGCTGCTGGTGCCAGCGAACGCGATCGGTGGCGGCCTGGCCACGGCGATCGCCGTCGGCTGCCTGGCCGGGCTCTACCCCGCCCTGCGTGCGGCCCGCCTCGCGCCCACGGACGCCCTCCGGTCGGTCGCCTGATGCGCCGTCTTCCTCCCCCCCTTCGGGGGTCAGCGGGCGCCGGTTGGAGCGCAACCAGAACGCACCGCGGCAATGCCTCAGGTCCGGCTGATGAGGTCCTGGGTCCAGTTAGTCAGCAAAGCTGCGTAGCTCGAGCTGATGCCCTTGCCCGCCTGCGACGACACCTGATTGAGGAAAGTGTTGAGCAGGCCCTTGGCAGTCGCGTTGTCACCCCGCGCGTAAGCGGCCTGGGCGGCCTGGAGCTTCGTGATCATGTTGCTCGCGTTGCACGTGATCTGACCGTTCTTGAGGCCGTCGTTGACCGCCGTGATCAGGCCTCCCGCGGTCGCATGGACCTGGAAGGCGACGGTGCTCGTCGATCGGTTGCCAAGAGAGTCTGTGGCCACGACGACGATCGTGTGGCTGCCCGCCAGCAGCGTCTCCGTGTTGAACGTCGCGCCACTCGCGAGCACCAGCTTGGAATCGAGAGTGGCGGTGGCAGTGGCGCCGTCGACGTCTGACGCCGTGTACGTGAAGGTGACGTTCTGGCCGACGTCATACGACCCGCTGTTGGCGGGCGAGCTGAGGGAATCGGTGATCACAGGCCCGCTGGTGTCGAGGCGGATCGACTGGGTGGCCACGTAGCTGTTGCCCGCAGCGTCGCTCACCCGGACGGCCACCACGTAGAGGCCGTCCGCGCCGAGGGCAACCGCCTCGAAGGCCGCGTACGCCTCGGACACCGGGTAGGTTTGGCCGCCGTCGGTGGAAAGGCTGACCGTGGTCAGCCGGGAGCCCGCATCTGCGAACGCCAGCTGGAGCGCGAGGCTGCGGTTGTTGGTGGCCGCCTGGCCGTTCACGACCGTGCTCCCGCTGATCGAGAAGGAGCCGGTCGGCGCGGTGGTGTCGATCACAAGCTGCTGGGCCGCAAAGCCCACGGCCGACGTGTTGCCCGCAGCGTCGGTGAGCGTCGCACCCACGGTGTAGACGCCGTCCGGCAGCGACTGCCCGGTATAGAGAACGCCATTCACGTAAATGGAGGCGCGGGCACCCGTCTCACCGATTGCGGTCAGGCGTGGCGCGCTGACCGCGGTGATCCAATCGCTGTTGGAGACCCCGGTGTCATCCCGGGGATCGAGCGAGATCGCGGGCGCGGCAGGCGGGATCGTGTCCTTGGTCAGCGTGGTCGCGACCGGGGAGTCAGGGTTGCCGTTGGAGTCCGTGACGATGACGGTCGACGTCAGGGTCCCATCGGCCAGACCCGACAGGTCGAGGCCGGCGCCGGCGTGCCCGGACGCATCGAGCGTCAGTGTCCCCGTGATCGATCCGATGCCATCGGTGATGGTGTAGGCGGCGGTGCTGCCCGGCAGGCCGCTGACGTCGAACCGGTAGGCGTGCTGGTTCGCGAGGCCGACGTATCCGGAGGTCGCGACGCTGAGGGTGGTCGGGAAAGCCCCGGGATCGAGCGGCGCGGACAAAGATGTGGACGCGACGTTAGCGCTGGTCGTACTCGTCCCGTTCGTCGTACTCGT
>CAZHAC010000009.1:4322-26266 GCA_964529765.1 uncultured Actinomycetes bacterium | reverse complement strand
GTCGTACTCGTCCCGTTCGTCGTACTCGTTCCGCTCGGCGTGCTGCCGGGAGCGGTCGACGCCGCGCCCGCCGCTAGCAGCTCGGTGCCCGGCGAGTCGATGGGCAGGGTGCCCGCGCTCCGCAGCACGTCGCGCTGCACGCCGTGCAGGTTTCCTGCCTGCGGGTCGCGGGGGCCGCCGGTCTGCTGCTTCCAGGCCGCGTCCTGCTGGACGACCTCGCCCAGCTCACCGAAGGGCTCGCCGTTGCGAGAGGTGGCGCTGCCGTACTCCGAGGCCAGGAACGGATCCGCCCCGTCGCTCTGCCCGAGCTGGACCAGGAACGCCTGCAGCCCGGGCGAGAGCTGTCGGCTCACGGCCGCGAGGCCGAAGGGCGAGAAGGGCACGATGAAGCTGTTGAACTCGCCCGCCCAGTCGATCAGGCGATCGCCACCGGTGTTGCCGATCAGGACGTCGCGCCCGGCGCCGCCGTAGGCCAGGTCCTCATAGGAGGGGTTGGTGTCGGGTGCGTTGTTCAGGCCGCCGTTGGTGTCCTGGTTGTCGTCGGCGTTCAGCAGGTCATCGCCCCAGCCGCCGTACATCCGGTCCCGCCCGGTCCCGCCGACCAGCCAGTCATTGCCGAGGTCGCCGAAGAGGGCGTCGTTGCCGTCCGTGGGCAGGGGTGCGTACGTGGTGCCCGTGACCCAGTGGGTGTCGATCGGGCCCTCGTTGGGGTTGAAGTTAAGCAGCCAGTTGTAGCCGCCCGCCGGCTCGGTCGTGCACGCGCCCGGAACCGTTCCCTTGTAGAGCGTGCCGTCGCAGTTGAGCATGACCTTGCGCAGCGGATCGTTGGCGTCGTACTGCGCGAACTTGGTCGTACTCGGGTTGTAACCGAGGACGTTGCCCGGGTTGTACGGGTGGTAGAAGTCACTCTCGATCAGCCCGCCGACCTGGTTGCCGTTCTGGTCGTAGTTGTACGTCCACGACTGCACCGGCGCCTCGGCGCCTGACATCGCGTCATCACCCGACCCGCCGTGCAGCTGGTCGTTGCCCAAGCCGCCGTAGATGATGTCGTTGGCGTACAGCGGGCGGAATGTCGAGACGCCAGGCACCGCGCCGGTCGGGTCGAGGTTGTCGGGCGCCAGGACGGCGATGTACTGCAGCTCGCCGGTGCTGTTGATCGTCGCCTGCTGGATGTTGCCGGGCGTCGAGATCGACTGGGCCGTGGTCGCCGCGAGGCCGTAGAGCGGCTCGGCGGTGCCGGCCCGGCTGACCAGGATCCGGCCGTCGTCGCCCAGGATGCCGTCGTCGCCAGTGCCGCCGGAGATCCAGTCGTTGCCGTAGCCGCCGATGATCACGTCGTTCCCGGCGTCGCCGTAGAGGACGTCGCTGCCGCCGCCCCCGTAGATGAAGTCGTCGCCGTTCTCGCCGTGGATCTCGCTTGCGGCGCAGACGTCACCGATCCCGTTGCTGGCCTTGGCCCCGGTCACACAGGCGCCAGTCTGGCCGGCCAGGTCGGGGCCGCCGGGCGTGTAGTCGAGCAGGGTGACCGCACGCTGGATGATCCCGGGACCCGGGTAGGTGTCGTAGGCGGCGCGGACGAAGCCGCCGGTCCCGACCAGGTCGTAGATGTCCGCGTTGTTGGCGGTGATCGCGTCGGAGTCGGCGGAGTGCGAGCCGTCGCCCATGTTGTTGCGATCGATCGCCGTGCCCGAGCCGCCGAAGATCAGGTTCGGCGCGTCGCTGCGTTGCGCCACCGTGGTCTGGCCGAAGAAGTCGGAGCTGCCGCCCACGATGTCGTCCTGGCCCTGGTTGCCGAAGATCACGTCGCTGCCGCCGCCGCCTTCGATGTAGTCGCTTCCGTCCGGACCCATCAGGTTGTCCTTCGACGGGCACAGGTGCAGGGTGTTGGTGGCGTCGCGGTAGGCGCCCACGCGCGGGCAGCTCGGGGAGGAGACGTAGTCGATCGAGCCGTCGCCCTGGATGGTGTCGTTGCCGAGCTCGCCGAAGAGCATGTCGTTGCCCGGGCCGCCGGCGATGTAGTCGTTGCCGTAGTACGACGGGTCGGTGCCCGCGGCGATGTCGAGCAGCGTGATCTTGAAGTCGCTCCACCAGTTCGGGCCACGCGGGTCGGGCTGCGCGGTCGCGCCGACGCCCGTGGCCTGGCCCAGGGTCGGGCCGGAGGTGCTGTAGAGCGGGCCGGTCACCGTCCGGAAGCGCGGGCTGCTGTAGTCGCCAACGCGGCCGGTGCGGTCGACGACGGCGTTGTCGCCGAACACCAGGTCGTTCCCGGCACCGCCGTCGAGGGCGTCATCTCCGGGTCCGCCAAAGATCAGGTCACCGCCGGAACCGCCGTGGACGATGTCGTTGCCGCCCTGGTTGTCGTAGATCGTCGTCGCCAC
Organism: uncultured Actinomycetes bacterium; assembly: GCA_964529765.1. GTDB lineage: Bacteria > Chloroflexota > Dormibacteria > Dormibacterales > Dormibacteraceae > CAZHAC01. The sequence continues at coordinate 23,888 of CAZHAC010000009.1, read as the reverse complement.
CAGCAGGTGGTTGCCGCCGGCGTCGGCGCCGTAGGTAAGCGAGCCGTTGTCCCCGAAGATCACGTTGCTGCCGCCCGCCGCGCGGATGTTGTCGTTGCCCGCACCGCCGATGAGGATGTCGTTTCCGCTGCCGGCCACGATGGTGTCGCCCGTCCCGTAGCCCGGGTCCGTGCTGACAACTGTGCTCAGCCCCGCGATCCAGCCGTCGGGCGTTTCGAACTGGACGTTCCCGTTGTCGCCGAGGACCAGGTTCGGGTTGAGGTTGCCGTCAGAGCCGACCGTGACCGAATCACTGCCCGAGCCGGCCAGGATGATGTTGCTGCCCGAGCCGCCGACGATCGTGTCGTTGCCGGCGTCGCCCGGCCGCACCGTCCAGACCCCGGTCACATTCCCGGTGGTCAGGATCCGGTTGGTGCCCGGCGTCTGGGCGATCACGCCGTGGTCGCCGAGGATGATGTCGTGCCCGGCGCCACCATAGATGGTGTCGTTCCCGGCCGCCAGCTGGTCGCCGGTCGGCGACTCCTTTCCGTTCGGGCCGTTGACGACGGTCAGGATCTGGGTCGATAGCGAAAGCCGCTTGCTGAGGTCGACGTTGAAGCCGTCGTCGCCGTAGATCTGGTCGTTGCCGCTGCCGGCGTAGATCGTGTCGTTGCCGGAACCGCCGGCGAGGAAGTCGCCGCCGCCACCGCCGTAGATGGTGTCGTCGCCCGGGCCGCCGTAGATAGCCACCGAGTTCGGGTCGTTGCGGGCGTCGATCACGTCGTTGCCCGGGCTCGCGTACCCGCTGTAGTCGCGCGCGAGGCCGTTCAGGTGCGCCGTCGTCGAGCTGTAGAAGCTGCCGTCCTGACTGGTGTCGCCGAAGACGATCAGCGGCGACTGCGGGCCGCCGCCGCCGTTGACGGTGATGTGATCGCTGCCGCCACCGCCCTGCGCGACCGTGATCGCGCCGGGCACCGTGTAGTCGATCGTGAGGTTGTCGTTGCCGCTGCCCAGCATCACGTTGACGACGTCTACGTTGTGGTAGGCGATGCCGCCAGCGAAGGTGACCCAATTGGGCGCCTGGTCGGTGCCCTCGTTGAAGCTCAGCGACCCGCCCATGCTGAGGCCGTCGATCTCGCCGAACTGCGCGGCGCTCAGCTGCATCGAGGTGGCGACGGTCGGGTCGTAGAGCCCGGCGAGAGCAGCGAACTCGGCTCCCGTGACGCCACCCATGTGCCCGGTGTCACCCGCGTGGTTGCCGTCGTCGAAGACGTTCAGCGTGTCCACCTTGAGGGCATCGCTCTGCGCCGCCGGCGGCGGTGGCAGCGCGACGTCGAGCTCGGTCGGCAGGCGGACGCCCTGGACGAGCGTGCGCGGCGCCGTCGACAGGCCCTCGATGAAGAGCGGACCGAAGATCCCGGACGTCACGTGCGGCTGGGCCGGGAACACCTGCACCGGCTGCGAACCGACGTCGGTGTTGGCGTTCGGGTTGACGGAGACCGTGATCGTGATCGGGTGGTTCCAGTTGGTGCTGTCGAAGACCACGCAGGGTGGGGTCGACCCGGACACCGTGTCGGTCACGCACGCCGAGTCGCCCGCCGCGTGGAAGCGGCTGTCCGCTGACGACACCAGCGTCTTGCCGTCGTCGAGGAGGCTGACAACGACGGGCGCGGTCGGCGGCATCGTCAGCTGCATCGTGTAGGTGTCGGGGTGACCGGCGGAGACCACCGTCTTGCCGTCGGGCTGGATCATCAGCACAGCGCCCGAGTCCCCATCCAGCACGTCCACCGCGACCGGCGGGTTGTCCCCGTGGAAGTTGCTGTAGACGCCGCCCGAGCTCGTGACGGTCGCCGTGACACGCGCCAGGCGCTCGCCCTCGACACGACCGTCCGTCGGCGCTGAGAGGGTGACCGACTGCGGCGTGCTCCAGTTGCCGGCCGTGAAGGTGAGGGTCGAGGATGAGAAGTGCAGACGGCTGTCGTTGGCCTGCAGCGTGACGGTGACGGTCTCACCGGCGGCCGGCGCCTTCGTCAGCTGCACCTGGTACGACTCGTAGCCGGTGGTCGAGCCCTCGACCACGTGCACACCGCCCATCGGCGCCGTGACGATCAAGCCGGGCAGGTCGCCATCGGTGACCTTCACGTCCACGTTCGGGACGACGACGTTGTCGAAGCCGGCGATCACGTTCGAGATCGGGGTCGTGCTGGCGACCGAAGTCATGAGCTCGAGCGTCGCGTCACCCACCTTCACCGTCTGGCTGGTCGCGTGCACGCGCATGGTCACCGTCCGGTTCCAGTCGCTCGCGCTGCCGGCGGCCGCGCCCGAATCGAAGGTCAGGACAAGCGCACTCGACCAGTTCACACCATCGGTGGAGACCTGGAGGCCCTGTGCGCCGGCGGCACGATCGTTGTAGGAAGGCGACGCGGGCGCGACCGTCAGGTACCAGATCGTGCCGTCGGTGGGTTTAGGCGCACCCAGGTGAATCGAGTAAGAGGCCTGGTCGGTCCCTGGCGGGCCGTCCTGCGTCACGCTCGTCCCACCCGGGTTCTGGGTCACGACAACCTGGCCGGCTGAGCCGTTGGCGACGCTCACCGAGACACCGGGCGCCCAGATCTGGTTGTAGTTGAGATCGGCGCTCGAGAGGCTGTGGTTGATGAAGGCGCTGGTGCCATCGGCGTTGTATGCGACCACCTTTCCGGTGACGTCGCCCGCCACGTTGAAGGTGTCGCTGCCCTGGCCGCCGTCGAGGACGGTGATCACGTTGGGGTCGGTGCTGAGGACCCAGAAGTTGTCGTTCCCGCCCAGGCCGTCGACCTCGACCTTCTCGACGTTCGTGTACTGGACATTGAGGCCGGCGCCCATGACGCCGTCCTTCGTGATCACGAAGTTGTCGTTGGCCTCGGTTCCGATGACGACCACGGTGTCGAAGCCCGGACCGCCGTCGATGCCGACCGGAGCGTTGATGTTGTACTCGATGTGGTCGTCGCCGTTGCCGCCACTGACCAGCGTGTCGGAGGTGGCGACGGAGTTGGTGTTGACGATGATGAACGCACGCACGACGAAGGTGTCGTTGCCGTCCTCGCCGAAGAGCTTCAGCGACGCCTTGTTGCTGTAGACGATGAAGGTGTCGTTGCCGTCACCGCCGTAAGCGGTGGTCGAGTAGGTGATACCGCGGCTCAGCCAGCCGCTCGTCGTCTGGATGGTCTCCAGCTCGTCGCCAGGTGCCACGTTCGGGATGTTCCGCTGCTCGCCGAACATCTGGCCGAACTGCATGTAGTCGTCGCCGGCGCCGCCGTCGAGGACGGTGATGGCGCTGTTGTCGTCGACGTAGAAGCGGTCGTTAGCGGCGCCGCCGTTGACTTGGAGCACGTTGATGGTGGAGTCGTAGTTGACGCGCTCGTAGGTCTGCGCGTAGTTGCCGGCCGCCGGGTCACCGATCGGCTGCATGAGGGCCACGAACAGCTTGCGGAGCAGGAAGACGTTCGGCTGCGCCGGCGAGCCGTTGATCGTCAGCGTGTCGACGCCGTCGGTTGGAGCGCCGCTGTCGTGGACGTTGACGATGTAGTCGGCCGAGCCGGTTTCGTTGATCGTGTACTGGTCGCCGCCGCCCTGGCCGTCGAGGTTGACCATATAGCGCTGCGGCGTCGACTCGTGGCCGGTCACCAACTGGTTCGGCGCCGGGGGGATGCTCGGCAGCGAGCAGTTGGTCTGGGCGGTGCCGCCCATGTACTTCCGGCCGCAGTCCACGTTCGGCAGCCGGTCGACCGTGATCTTGTCCGCCCCGGCGCCGCCCCAGACGTAGGTCTGCCCGACGAGCTGCGTCGGATGCAAGGTGAGGGTGTCGGGGCCGATGTTCCCGAACACCTGGATCAGGGGCGCCGCGAGCGCTCCGTCGAGCAGGATCGTCGAGCCGCCCGCCGTCCCTGTGTAGTCGCCGTAGAAGTCGATCTCGGCCCCGGAGTTGATCGTCGAGCCCGCGTTCTGGGTGACGTTGTCGCCCGAGCGCACAAGGACGAGCCCGGGCGCGCTCACCAGGGCCGGCGAGTCGACCGTGATGGTGTCGTCGCCGCTGGTCGCCATCGAGGTGAGCGTGATCGTGGTTCCGGCGATCACGTCCTGGTCGATCGTGATCGGGCTATGGGCCGTGAAAACGATCTGCTGGGCTGCGAAGAGGCCCTGCGGCGGCGTCGCGTTGGCGTTGTCGAGGACGTGACCGATGGTCACGCCGCCGTACTGGTCGATGATCATGCCGCCGCCGGAGGCGCGCGCGTTGATGTCGGTGACCGAGGTCGTGACCGACTTGAGAAGCGAGCCGATGGCGCCCGCTGCCGCCAGCCACAGCTTGGGTGCGGTCACGTTGACGCCTGAGCTAAGCCCGTTCTGGATGTCAGCGGACTGGGCGACCAGGTGTGCGGTGTGGGCGCCGCCGGCCGTGCTCACGGTGACAGTGCCGAGGTTCAGGGTGCCAAGCGTCTCGATCAGGTAGATGTCGCCACCCGTCACCGAGGCGTTGACCACACCGGGGGCCGCGTAGCTGCTGTCGACCAGCAGGTCCTTGCCGACCACGCCGATCGAGCCGCTCTGGGTCGTCAGATTGATGGTCTTGCCATGCACGGTGGCCGTACCTGCAGCGTCGGGGTTGAGGATCGACCCGGCGGCTGACAGCGTGACGTCGCCGCCGCTCGAGTAGACGTGCGCGAGGTTGAGGTCACCCAGCGCGTTGCCGCTGCCGGAGGCGCCGTCGATCCAGATGTCGCCGCCCGCGTCTGCGAAGAGCCGGCCCTCGGGGGCGGGCAGCAGGATGGTCACCGGCTGCGCGGAGGTGCCGATCTCGTCGCGGGCGTTGATCGTCAGGTCAGCAGCCGCGATCCCGGTGCCCGAAACGACCTGGAGCAGGCTGCCACCCGGGACGCTCAGGAAGGAGTCCCCGCCTGAGCCGATGCGCTGGAAGCGGAGGTCGCCGCTCGCCTGCTGGAGGTCGAGCAGAGCGCCGGCGCCGGCCGAGATCAGGGTCCCGCCGACCTGGACGACCAGCGGCGTGTGCGAGGCGCCCGCGACCGAGCCGGCGATGTTGCCCGCTCCGGCGAGCAGCGTCAGGTTGCCACCCGTCTGCACCTGAACGAGCGACGTACCCGCGCTCAGGATGTCCTGAGCCGTGATCAGGCTGGCGTCGGTGCCGGCCCTGACGGCGCCCAGGTCGAGGTCGGCTGCGGTGCTCTGGATGAAGACGGTGCCACTGTCGGAGGCGGCGTTGAACGTCCCCGTGGATCCGACGAAGAGCGGGGCCAGCTGCTTGACCTGGATCCCGGTCAACGTGAGACCCGCGGGCAGCGCGCCGCCGCTGTAGCTGAGGTGGTAGGTGCTGGTGCCGTCGGTGGCGATCAGGACGACATCACCGGGCGCCGAGGCGAGTGCCAGCGCGGCAGCCTGCTGGTCCGTCAGGTTGCCGTTCTGGAGGTCGCCGGCCGAGATGGTGATCGGGGCGGCCAGCCGGCCGATGTTCCCGGTTGCATGCAGGGTCACGTCCCGGCCGCCGATGTTCGGTGTCGTTGGCGGCACCGGCGTGCTGGAGCCCGGTGAGAGCGCCGTCGCGTTGACGAAGTACTTGAGCTCGGTGTTCGTCCACTCCGCGTTCTTGGTCAGCAGCGTGTTCTGCTGGCTCGTCACGGTGTAGGCGAAGCTGCTGTTGAAGCTCGTGAAGTCGGCGCTGGTCCGCCAGTTCGGATCGATGTGCGGTGCGCAGTTCGGCGTCGGCGCCTTGTCGCACATCTGACCGTCGAAGAAGTTCACGTCGGCCGTGTAGAGGGACTGCGCGTAGGCCTGGACCTCGGAGTCGGAGGCCGCATGACCGAGCGCCGCCGACGCCGCCGAGCGCAGATTGGCGATGCCACGCGTGGTCAGCGTCAGCGTGTCGCTGGTGTAGTGGGTAGCAACGACGTGGCCACTGGAGTCGTAGTCGGTCGCGTCCTGGCGCAGCTGCCAGTACTGGTTGTAGTAGTGGTCGACCTGGTTCTCATAGGTCGTAACCGTCTGGCTCGTGAGGGCGCCGACGCCGAGCGTGCTCGTCAGCTTGAGGCGCGCCCAGAGTTCGGTTGCGTCGTTTTGAGACAGCAGCTGGGCCGGGGTCTGGCTGAACTCGTCGAAGATTCCGCCGCTGGTGACCAGGACGTCCACGTTCCCGTTCTGCGAGATGATCCGGTTGACGACCAAGTCGCCCGCCACCTGCTCGAGGCCGATGTCATTGACGGCCGTCGCGTAGACGAACCCGTGGCTGAAGCCGCCGTTGGCCAGCGGCGTCGCGTGCGCCGCGATCACCAGCCGGTTCGATGTGGAGGCGATGCTGCCGGCGGTGGTCGTCAGGGTCAGGTCGCGGCCCTCGACGTTCGTGCCGCTGCCGGTCGGGATCAGGCTGCCCGCGGCGTTGATCGTGACATCGCCGTAGCTGCCGCCGCTGCGCGCCAAGACATTCCCGATCAGGGCGCCCGAGGTCAGCGAGAGGTTGATGCCCGCCGCGCCGCTGATGGCGTTGAGGACGCCGCCCGCGGTCAGCATCGCGGTCAGCGGCGCGGACGCCGTGCCGGCGCTGCCGGTCGCCTGGAGCGTCAGGTTGTTGGTGACGATCGGCGGCGTGCTGGAGCTGCTGCTGCCGCCGCCGAAGAGCTTGGAGAACAGCTGCGCCAGCACGCTCTCCGCACTCGACGGCTCGACGATCGACCCGTTCGTCGACCGGATGTTGGTGTCGCCGTTCGGGTTGGTCAGGTTGCCGTTCAGGTAGACGTCGGAGTTCGACGTGATGTCGATCAGGCCGCGGTCGTGCCCGCCGAAGACGATCCCCACCGGGTTGTCGGCCTTGACCGTCATGTCGAGGGTGATCGTCGCCTTCGTCGGGTACCGGAACCCGTGGAGGGCGACCATGAAGGTCGGATCGAACTTGGAATCGCTCGCGCACTGCTGGTTCTGCAGGTTGGTCGCGAAGCCGTCGTAGTTCTCGTAGCAGATCCGCTCTTCGGCGCCGTAGTTCGAGGAGGCGGTGATCGTCTCCCGGAAGGCGTCGCTGAGGCCCGGCATATAGACCAGGTGGCTGTCGGGCAGGTCCGCGCTCTGGTACGAGTGCGTCGTCCAGTTGTAGAACTGCCAGGGGTTGTTCGGGTCGTCCGGCACGGTGAAGGTCCAGTTGTCGCCGTGGACGTTGGTGCCGCTGGTGGTCACGTTCCGGGTCAGCTGGGCCTGCAGCTTCCACTCCAGCCGCCAGCCCGCCTGTGGGTCGAAGGAGGTGGTGTTGCCGTTGATCGTGCTCGACGGCCCCGCGCCGCGCAGGTCGTCCATCGAGGCCGACAGCGAGCCGCTGTAGACGTTGATCCCGGCGCCCGGCCGGTACGTGTACATCGTCTGCACGCCGGTGTTGGTATCGAGCAGGTCGACGATGCTGCTCGATGCGTCGGCAGCGGCCGTGCTGCCCGCGTAGACGTCCTGCACGACCAGCGGGACGCTCGTCTGGTTGTTGATGGTGACGTGACCGAGGCCGCCGTTGACCTTGATCTGGCCGAGGTCGTTGGTGTTGACCAGCGCGCCCTTGATTCGGACGAGGCCCGAGCCACCCGACGCCTTGACCTTGTCGAGGGTGATCTCGTTCGTGCGCGCGTCATAAGTGGCCGTGACGAGCGAGTCGCCCATGTTGATGGCGTTCACCGGCAGCGTGACCGTCGGGCTGCCGAGCATGCCGGCCAGCCACATCGCTCGGTAGGTCGGCAGGTCGACGTGGAGCAGGCCGCCGTAGATCGGGACCGTGAGCCCCGACGGCATGGACGCAGACCAGTCGGTCGGCGGGCCGACCACGATGTGCGAGTTCAGGTCGACCGCGCTCGCGCTGATGAGGACGGCAGTGCCGGCCACGATCTGGCTCTGCGGGTGGCCGGTGTGGCCTGGGTCGCCTGTGGTGCTCGTGTGCGCCGCCGAGTAGTCGGCCGCCGACACAGTGAGGGCGAGGTCGGGCTGGATCGCCGGGTAGTAAGAGTGCGGGTCGTTGGTGTCCTGGAACGTCCAGCTCTGCCCGATCGGGCTGATGCCCTGGTTGGCGCCCTGGTCGCAGTTCCCGCTGATCAGGGGCAGGCAGTCGCCCAGGTAGACGATCGAGTCGCCACCGGAGAGCGAGACGTCGCGGTTGGTCGAGGTCCGGTCGCCGATCAGCGCGTACATGAAGGAGCTGACCGAGCCGAAGCCCTGGTGCTCGTAGTCGGCGACGTAGGAGATCGCCTGGTTCGGGCGCAGGTGGCTCAGGTCCAGCGCCGTGTGCGGGTTGTCGCCCGGGTAGACGACGACGTTGTCCCATTCGCTCATCGGCGCCGAGCCGAGGACGGCGGTGCCGATCACGGTCAGGGCGAAGGCGCCATTGGGCGCGCTCACCGAGAGCGAAGCGGCGTAGACCGAGGCGGCCACGATGATGTTGCCCTGATCGTCGACCAGGTCGACCAGGCCGCCCAGGTTGCTGACCTCGCCGGCGAGGACCAAGCCGGGGCCGGTCGCCGGGGAGCCGTAGGTGCCGCTGTAGGCGTCGTGCATGGACACCACGCCGCCGACGTCGACGCCGTTCTCCGACTTCGTGATCGAGCCGGGCAGGGCGGCGCCGCCCTCGACCGCGACGTGCCCGCCCGTGCTGAACGGGATGATCACGGTTCCGTCGACGACCAGGTAGTCCTTGCTCTGGTTGACGACGGTGATCGTGGGCGCGCCGTAGGCGGTCAGCGAGGCGGAACCGGACGCGTTCTGGGCGTCGATGATCACATTGCCGGCGGCCGCGAAGAGGTCGCCCAGGCGGATCGCCCCGACCGTGCCCTGCTGCAGGTACTGGATCAGGAGCGCGTTGTTGGTCTGGTCGCCGCCGGGCGCGTTGGACACGAAGTCGCGCGGGTTGAAGCTGCCGTCGTAGCGGACGCTGACGGGAACGGAATCCGCGTTCTGGCTGAAAGCGTCGGTACCCGAGAAGCCATTCCCGGCACTTCCGGTGTCGGCGATGGTGATCGACAGGTTGTGGTAGTAGCCGGCAATCACGGTCCCGTTCACGGTCACGTTCGCGGTCGGGTTGACGGTGGCGTTGCTGGAGCCGTCGGTGACGGGGATGAAGCCCAGCTCATAGCCGTGCCCGGTGCCGTCGGCCTGGGCTGACGGGTTGTGCGGGTTGGCGCCGATCGTCGTGTTGCGACCGCTGTGGATCGTGATCCCGGAGACCGTCGTCTCCTGGTCGGAGTTGAAGGTCGTCGAGGCGTCGGCGGCCGGGATCGCGATCAACCCGCGGACGTAGGACTGTGCGCTGGTGCTGCCGGTCAGGCTCGTCTGGTGGTGACCGGTCGAGTCGTCGCCGGTCCGGATGTAGACGTTGCCGAGGCCGAGGAAGGTCGCCCCTGAGCCGATCGAGACCGACTCGTGGGTATCGACGTCCATGTGAGCGTCGGCGAACCCGACCGCCGCCAGACCCCAGGTCGAGGAGTCGGCCTCGAGGTGGCCGACCACGATCGTGTACGTCCCCACGCCGATGTTCTGCGTGGAGTAGAGGTTGGCCCCGGTGCCCAAGTTGACGGCGCTGTAGAGGTGGCCGGTCAGGCTCGAGTTGACGCCGGCGCCGTCGATCGCGCCGCCGGTCTCCAGCTTGATGAAGTCGTTCGCGAGCAGCTGGCTGCCGGCGTCGATCCCGATCGAGGCGAGGTTGGTCTCCGGCGTGTTGACGGCGCGGATGTTCAGGTTGTTGCCGATGTTCACGGTCGAGTGACCGGTGACCTTGGTGGTGCTGAAGGCCGCGGTCGCGCTGATGCCGCCGCCGCCCGCCGCGTCCACGTTGTCCTCTGGCTCGCCGAACGTGCCGCCGGTCGCCGAGAAGAAGTCGTTCTCGGACGAGATCTCGACGACGCCGGTCGCGTTGATCGTCAGGTTGTCGGGCAGGGTCGTCGTCGCCGAGGTGTTGCCGTCGAACTCGGCGAAGGCGCCTGAGGCTCCGAGAACGGCCGCGTTAGTCGAGTCGGAGTGCGTGTAGTAGTTGGCCTCGTTGTAGGAGACGAGGCTGAAGTTTGACCCGTAAAGGGTGTTGCCGGTGGCGCCGACTGTCACGGCCGAGGTCGAGTTGTCTGTGCTGTTCGACATCGAGCCGTTGCCGGCGATGACGCCGCCGCTGCCGGCCGTGCTCGCGGCTGCGGTCGTCCCCTCGCCGCGCGACCCGATGCTCAGGGCGCCGGTCCGAGACGCGTTGGTGTAAGCGCCGCTACCGAGCGCTGCGCTCGTGTTCACGGCCGTTGTCGCATTGGCGATCGCGACGCCAATGCCGATGAACCCGATGCCGACGCCGGTCGCATCCGACTGGGTGATCGAGCGGTTGAAGCCGGTGATCGTCACGTCGCCCTTAGGCAGCGAGGCGTTGCTGCCGATCGAGGCCGCGACAGTGCCCGTCGTGGAGGCGTCCGCGATCGCGCCCTGGGCGCCGAGCAGGATGCCCCCACCGCCGGCGACCGCATTGGCATAGGTGTTCTTCGGGCGGATGCCGCCTGGGTGGTCGACGGTCGCCGTGACTGCGAGCGAGCCGGCGGTGAAGTTCGAGCCGTCGCCAACGGCCGCGATCACGTTGACCTCGTCGTTTGCCCGGGCGTAGGAGAGGCCGAGGCTGGCGCCGCCGGCGACCGAGACGCCGAACGCCAGCGCGCTGACCTGGGGCACCGACTGCGCGCTCACCGTTACCGGACCCGAGACGTTGACCGTCGCGCCGCCGGAAAGCCTCGCGCTGACCTCGCTCGGATGCACATGCGTGTAAGCGACCGCACCATTGAGGGCGACGCCGATACCCGCGGCGACCGCGATCGCCTGGGTCGTGCCCGCGCTGTTGTCGTGAGCCTCCACGGTCAGGCCGGTGACCGTCCCGCCGCTGCCGATGATCGCGTTCCCGACCGAGGCCTTGGTGGACCCGGTCAGGTCGACGACGCCGATCGAGACGCCGGCGGCGACACCGCCGATCGCACCGCCGATCGTCAGCGCAGACACGCTGCGGTTGTTGTTCTCCGCCTTGACGTCGATGCCACCGCCCGCGTTGGTCACCTGGGCGTTGTCATCGATCTCCGCCAGCTGGGCACTGGAGTCGGTGAGGACGGTCACCTGGGCGCCGACGCCGACCGCGCCGCCCGCACCCGCGAAGGCGAGTGTGCTGGTGTTCTCCTGGAGGCCGGCGTAAACCACGACCTGGCCGCCGGCCGAGATCACCGCGGCACCGCCCACCTCGGCCGTGGTCTGAGCGTGAATCGAGCCCACAAGGATCGAGGCGCCGACGCCGACCGCTCCGCCACCAGCAGCGCCGACGATGCCGCCGAAGCCGGCGTTGTCGTCGGCATTGACCCTGACGTCGCCGCTGGCGGTGACGCTGCCGTAGAGCTCGGCGCTGGTACCGGGGTTGATCGGCGTCGACATCGCCGTCTGGGCCGGCGTGCCCATCGCGTTGCCGTCCGTCGAGATCTGGCCCTTGGGACCGCTGGTGTTGCTGTCGATCCGGCCCTGGGTCTTGCTGCCGACGGGGTCGCTCGTCGAGGTGTGGGTGCCGTTGAGGATCGACTGGTAGCCGTTGCCGCCACCCGAGACCTGAGCGTCGGCCGAGCCGGCAGGGTCGCCCGCACCAGAGCCGAGCTCGCTGCGGCCATTGCCGGAGTCGCCCTTGCCGTCGTTGTAAGACGAGGAGGGCTGCGTCCCAAGCGACCAGATCGAGACCGCGCCGCCGACTCCGACCGCGCCCCCACCGACCGCGAACGTGTAGGTGGTGACGTGCTTCCAGGAGAGCGCGTTGATCGCCACATTGCGAGCCGAGGTGATGCTGCCGCCGGTGGCGAGCAGGGCAGTCGTGTTGCTGTTGGCGACCCCGATGTCGACGCCGGCGCCGACCCCGACGAACCCGGCGCCGACTCCGCCGGCGATCGTGATCGTCTTCATCTTGTCGAGCGCGGAGACGCTCACGTCGCGGCCGCTGGAGGCGGTGCCCGCGAGGGTGGCCTGGGTGGTGACATTGAGCAGGGTCACACCGACCGGCACCGCGACACCCACGAAGCCGGCGCCGAGGGAGACGACGAGGCCGAAGACGTTCTCGCTCGAGCCGGCCTGGATGGCGAGCCCGCGGAACGTCTCGACCCCGAAGCCGCCGGAGTTGACGGTGCCGTCGGAGATGCCGCTCAGCCCACTCACCGAGCCCGCGCTCGCGGTCGCGCTGCTGCCGCCCGCCAGCGTCGCCTCGGTGTCCTTGTGGAGGACGAGGACGTAGACGCCGACGCCGACGCCGACGAAGCCTCCGGCCGCCCCACCGGTGATGCCGGTGACCTTGGTGTCGTCGTTGGCCAGGATGCCGACGTTGTTGCCGGCGTTGATGAGGACGCCGGTGCCGGTCTTGGCCCACGACTGAGTGCCGAGGCTGATGACGCCGACCGCACCGGCCACGCCGACCGTGCCGCCACCACCGGCCAGGGTGATCGCGACTAGCGTCTCCTGCTGGTCCGAGAGGGCGACGACGTCCCTGGCCGCGTTGACCTGCGCGTTGTTGTCGATCAGGGCAGTCGCGTGGATCGAGAGCACCGCCACGTTGACTCCAGCTCCGACGCCTGCGCCGCCGCCGATGGCGATCGAGGCGGAGACCAGGAGCAGGTGGAACTGGTTGCCGGCCGCGACCAGGACCGACTGGCCGGAGTTGACGCCGGTGCTGTCGGTATTGACCTCGGCGCCGCTGCCGACGGTCGCCTTGGTGTCGACCGTGATGATGTTCACGGTGCCGCCGACGCCGACGCCGGCGCTGCCGCCGACCGCGGCGGCGACGCCGACAGACGCGACGTCGTCGCTGTTGGTCGCCGACACGGCCACGCCGCGGAACCCGCTGGTCTGGCCCGCGCTGACTGTGTGCGGCGACGAGTCGCTGACGTCGGAGGCGGGCATGTTGCCCTGCTTGACCAGGCTGTGGGAGCGGCCGGTCAGCCCCGCTGCCGTGATCGCGATCGCGTGGCCGTTCTTGGCATCGTCCTTGGTGGCGGCGAGCTGGAAGGCGCCCGAGGTGTCGCCGATCACGTAGTAGGTCCCGCCGTCCTCAAGACCGCCGATTGGCGTGTCCCCGCCCGCGCTGTAGACCACCGGGTCGCCCGTGTGAAGGCCGAGCGAGTAGGGCAGCGCGATCGTGTGGGTCGTGTCGTTGACCGCGGTCGAGGCGGTGAAGCGGTGTGACGAGTCGTTGGGCGCCTGCGCCTGGTTGGTTCCGACCAGCCGGTGCGACTCACCGCTGCCCGGTGTGAGGGGGATCGCGGTGCCGCTGTCGGCGTCGGCCTTAGAGGTCGCCAGCTTGACGTGCGTGGAGTCAACCCGGATCACCCAGTAGACCGTCCCAGTGTCCAGGCCGCCGATCTTCGTTCCGTCGCCCGGGTCATAGGTGACCGTGTCTCCGGTCTGGAAGCCGAGGTCGATCCCGGTGTCGATCGTGTCGCCGCTGACGTGGGCACCGTTGAACCGGGTGTCGGTCGGGGTGACGGTGTAGGAGCCGTTGTTGACGATCAGGCCTCCACCGTTGCCCTTGCCGGTTACGTTGGCCGAGCTGGCGATCGTCGCGTTGGTGTGCTTGGTCAGCACGGGCACGACGGCGGCAACGCCAATGCCGGCGCCGCCTCCGACGGCGACGTTGCCCGCAATCAGGTCCTCGGTCAGGCCCTCGCCGGCGGCCACTCGGACCGAGCCATCGGCATCGACGGTGGCCCCGCTGCCGATCGTGGCGTTGGTGGTGATGTTGTAGACCGAAACCGCGGCGTTGACGGCGACCGAGGCGCTGCCGGAGAGGGCGACGCCGGCCGCGATCGAGAGCATGTTCTCGGACGAGGTCGAGTCGACGGCAAGGTCGCCGCCGCCGGTCGTGGTCACGCCGGCGCTGGGCGCGACCTGCGCGGCCGTCGTCTTGGTGATCACCTCGACGTCGACGCCCACACCGACCCCGGCACTGCCGCCGACAGAGATCTGACCGGCCACGCCCGTCTCGTGGGTGGTGTCGCTGGCCTTGACCGCGATCGTCCCGCCCGCGCTGGTCGTGCCATCCAGGGTCGCGGTCGTGTTGTCGGTCAGGACGTCGACCACGACCGAGCCGGCAACGCCGGCGTTGCTGCCACCGGCACCCGCGCCGGCGACCAGGATCAGGTTCTCGTTCTGGAGGGCCTCGACCACCACCGAGCCGCCGGTGACGTTGGAGGTGCTGCCGGTGTGGGCGTCGACCTTGCCATTGCGGACGAGGACGGTCACGGCCACGCCGACGCCTGCGCTGCTGGCGCCGATCGCGATGTTGCCCGCGTACATCTCCAGCTTGTCGGCGTTGTCGCTGGCCTTGACGTGGACCTCGCCGCCGGCGTTGACGGTGGCGTTGCCGATGTAGGCCCTGGTCCAGTGCGTGCCCGGATCGAGGACAGCGACGATGAAGCTGCCGGTCACGGCCGCCGACGAGCCGGAGGCCGCGCCGCCGATCGCCAGCTCGAAGAGCTTCTCGGTCGACAGCGCCTGGACGGTCACGCCGCCGCCGGCCCAGACGTTGACGCCGTCGTCGATCGACGCGGTGACGTCCTTGGTGATGACGTCGACGATGATCGAGACGGCGACGCCGGCCCCCTCGAGGCTGAGCGCGAGCGCGCCCGCGGCGTTGACGACGTGGGTGTCGTCCTGCGCGGTCACCTCGACCGTCTGACCGCTGCCGCCGTGCCGCGTGTGATTGATCACGACGCCCGGCTTGACTTCGGCGTTGGTCGCGATGTCGATCACGTCGACGATCACGGAGCCGGTGACGGCCGGGTCGCTGCTGCCGCCGGCGGCGCCGCCCAGGGCGACCGAGGAGACGGACGGCATCAGGCTCTGCAGCTTGTCGGCGCTGGCGGGCAGCTGGGGCACGAGCGGGTTCAGCGAGCCCTCGGCCTTGACCTGTAGGGCGCCACCGGAGTCGACGTGGGTGATCGTCCCTACGGTGGTGCCGGAGTCGATGTAGGCCTGGGTGCTGATCGTGTGCAGCACGTTGACCGCTATCGCGCCGCCGACGGCGGTGCCGCCCGTCGAGAGGCCGCCGGAAACCGCCAGGTTGAGCAGTCCGAGCGGGGCCTGGGCGTGGACAGTCACGTCGCCGGCTGAGTCGAGCGTGGCGCCCGGCTCGACGTGCGCATCGGTCGTGAAGCTCAGGACCTGGACACCGACGGAGGCCGCGACGCTGGCCGTGTTCTTGCCGCCGGCGGCGGCGATCGCCCAGACGATGAACTCGTTCTGCTTGCTACCCGGAGCTACCGCTTCGACCGTGATGCTGCCACCGCTGACACTGGCGCCCGAGTGGACGACCGCGGTGTTGGTGACCTGGGCGACGTTCAGCCCGACCGCAGCGCCGATGCTGGTGTCGGACTCCAGGTTGATGCTGGAGCCGAGCGCGAAGGCGTCCGCGCTGCTCTGGTTGACAGCGCTGATCTTGATCGCGTTGGTCGCCGTTAGGACCACGTTCGAGGCGACGTCCGCGGTGTTGCTGGAGATGAGCCAGTTGACGGCGACCGAGGCAGCGACGCCGACACCGCCGCTGTTGGAGTCGCCGGTGTTGTCACTGCTCTCGCTGCCCGCCTTGTTCGTCGAGTCGCTCGCCTGCGGGGTCGCGTTGCCGCTCGAGTCCTTCGGCGTCTTGTCCTTCGTGTTCGGGTTGTTCTGGACCTGGTCGTTGGTCTGCGACCCGGAGCTCTTGCCGCTGTCGCTCTCGCCGGAGGCGCTCGCCTTGGCGGTGGCGTCGCTCGAGGTCGTCGTCGTCGCGCTGATCGTGATCGAGTCCGCCTGCAGGTTGCGGGTGACGTCCGCGGTCGTCGTCGGCTCGATCAGGTTGATCGCGACCGCGGCGCCGACAGCCACGTTCTTGCCCCCGGCGCTGCCGTCGGCAGTCAGGCCGGAGTCGAGCTCCTCATTCGCGGTCACCGCCGCCGCGCCCGTGAACTTGAGCGCGCCGCCGCTCCCGAGGTGGGCCGAAGTCTGGTCCTCGACGATCGCCAGCGACACCGAGGGTGCGATCGCGACCCCGCCAGCGGAGCCCGCCTTGTCCTCTGTCTCCACGTCATGGAACGAGGCGGTGGCGATCGTGAGCGTGCCGCAGCCGGCAGCGGCGCAGGTGAAGGTGGCGCCGTCCTCGATCGCCGCCCGGGTCACGTTGTCGGTCAGGACCTGGATTGCGGCCGAGGCGCCGATACCGACCTTGCCCGCCTTGGCATCGGAGTCACCGTGGGCGGAGTCCGCCTCGTTGCTCTGCGCCTTGAGCGTGACGTTGCCCGTGCCGGCCCCCACGTTGGCGCTGCCGCCGACGATCGCCGAGGTGTGGTTGGAGACGATGTTCAGCCCGAGCGCGCCTGCGATGCTCACCTTGCTGCTGTCGCCGCCGGCGCCCGACTTGCCCTCGGCCGAGATCGAGTGCTCCGCCAGCCGGTAGTAGTCACCCGACGACGGTGAGCCGGGGAAATCGGTGCCGGAGCCGACGAACGCCCACGAGGAGCCGTTCCACTTGTAGATCCCGGGGTCATAGGACGGAGTGCCCGCGATCGCCTTGGTCAGCTGGAAGTAGTCGCCCGTCGCAGGGCTCGTCGGGAAGGCGGTCCCGGCCGGGATGCCGGCTGAGTCGCGGACCCACTTGGACGAGGAGCCGTCCCACTTGTAGACCGCAGGCTTATAGGCGACGCGCGTGATGGCGGCGCCGTCCTTGGGCTTCCCGGTGCAGCCGCTGATCCCGGTAAATGAGGTCGGCGTGGTGCCGGTGTAAGAGCAGGTGCCGGTGGCACCGGCGACGGTGAACGCGCCCGTGGTGTCGAAGTTGGCCGTCGTCGTCACGTTGAGCGTGTGGCTGCCGCCCGCCAGGTCCTGCCCGGCGCCGTTCACAGCAGTGCCGACGGCAGCGGTGATCAGCGTCTTGTCGTCGGGGGTACCCGTGCAGCCGGTGATGCCCGTGAACGTGTTCCCGCCCGAGGTGCCGGTGTAGCCGCAGGTTCCGTTGATGCCGTCGCCGGTGAAGCTGCCGGCGGAGCCGAAGCCGTCGGTCGTCTTGACCTTGAGCTTGCCGCCGCTCAGGTCCTGGCTCTTGCCGTCGACGCTCGTGGTGGCGGGCGCGCCCTTGGTCAGCTGGAAGTAGTCGCCGCTGCTCGGGCTCTCAGGGAAGGAGTCGCCGGAGTCGATCGACTTCCAGTCCTTGCCGTCGTAGCGCTGGAGCGCGTCATTGCCGTTGACCAGCATCCCCGCCTCCAGGTCGAGCCCGTCGGCGCTCACGGTCGCGTTGTTGACCGTCGCCAGGTTGGTGATGGTGACCTTGTTGACGGAGACGCCGGCACCGATGCCGACCGTGCCCGCCTCGTCGGCGGTGCCGTTGGCGGTCGCGCTGGCGTCGGTGTTGGCCAGGGTCTTCAGCGTCAGCGCGCCGGTGGAGGCGGTGACGTGAGCGCTGTCGGCCAGGGAGGCCTCCGAGCGAGTGGTCACGATGTTGATGGCGACGGCACCCGCGACCGTGACCGTGTTCCCACCAGAGCTCGAATCCTTGTCCGAGGTCTCGGCCTTGGCGCTGCTGGTGTCGGTCGTCGAGGACGTCTTGCCGGTGCTGGCCTGCTGCTGCTGGTTGGCGTTTTTGAGCTGGTCGTCGGCCTTGCCGTTGACGTCCTTGCCCGAGGTGTCGTCGCCCTTGCCCTTAGCGCCGGTCGCGCTGGCGTCGGCCTCCGTGGTGTTGGCCGAGGAGCCGCTCGCGGAGAGCGTCACGCTGGTGCCGCTGAGGGTGCGGGAGTCGGTCGCCGAGACCTCGTCATCGGCGATGTCGAGCGCCAGCGCGAGGCCGATCACCACGGTGCCGTTGACGGCGTTGGCCTTGGCGGTCGTGGTGGTGCTGGTCGTCTGGGACGCGCTCAGGCTGACGGCGCCGGTGGCCGGCAGCGTCTGCGCGGTGCCGCCCGCAATGCGGGCGCTCGTGGTCACGGTCGCCAGCGTGATCGCGGCGTCCGCGGTCAGCCCCAGGGTTGAGCCGGCGGCGCCTGCCGTCCCCGCTTCGGCGTAGGTCGTGATGGCGTCGCTGCCGGTCGCCGTGAGCGTGACCTTGCGAGCGCCGGACAGGGCCGCGCCGTCGTCGACGGAAGCGGTGGTGATGTCGTCGACGATGTTGATGGCAGCGCCGGCGCCGACGCCGACGTTGCTCGAGTCCTTGTCGCTGGCGTTGGCCTTGGCGGTGCTGTTGACCGCAGATCCTGCCGTCAGGGTGAGGTCGCCGCCACTCAGGTTGTCGCCCAACGAGGGTGCCGTCGTCTTGACGTCGGCGCTGGTCTCGATGTCGGCGATGGTCAGCGCCAGCGAGCCCGCGACCGCAACCTTGCCGCCGCCGGCGCCGGCGGTGGACTCGGTGTCGAGCGTGTCCATGCCATCGCCGCCGCCGGTCGTCCGCATGACCGCGCTCAGTGTCAGACCATCCGCGGAGACCTGGGTGCCGACGCCGGTCGTCGCCGCATTGGTGATCTTGACCAGGTTGATGGCGACGGCGGCGCCGATGTTGGCCGTCTTCGCCTTGGTCCCGCTGCCACTCGCCTTGACCGTGGAGTCGGCGTCTTCGGAGGTGTTCATGGCGGCCGCACCGGACGTGCTCAGGCTGACGCCGTCGGCGACCGTCGCCTCCGCGCTGGCGGTGATGATCGCGATCGCAGCCGCGGCCGCCACCGTCACCGTGGTGCCGCCGTTCTCGCCGCTCTTCGCCTTCGGCGTGCTCGAGGAGCCCGAGTCCTTGCCCGCGGCGTTGTTCGACGTGCTGTTGCCGAGCGCCAGCTGGTTGTCGGCCTTGGTGTTGACGTCCTTGCCCGTGTCGTCGGTCGCCGTATCGCTCGAGCTCGACTTCTCCTTGCTGCCGGCCGAGCTCGCGTTGGCCTCGGTGTCGTTGCCCGAGTGGCCATCGGCGGCCAGCGTCACGTCGCCGCCCGCTGTCAGATTGCGGTTGAGCTGGGAGGCGGCAATGTGGTTGGCGACCAGGAGCGCGATCGAGATGCCGATGCCGGCGTTACCGCCCTGAGTGGAACCGGTCGCGGTGGTCGTCGTGGTCGCGGTCTGCGTGGCGTGGGCCGAAAGCTTGCCGCCCAGCCCAAGGTCGTGGGTCCCCGTCCCGATTGAGGCGGTGGTGGTGACGTTGGAGATTCCGATCGCGACCTGCGCGGAGACGGCCGCGCTGCCGCTTCCCGCCGAGGCGCCGCCGAAGGCGGTCGTCGTCATCGCGTCGGTTCCGGTCGCGTTCAGCGTCAGATCGCCAACACCCGTCAGCCAGGCGTCGTTCGGCAGGCCGGCGGTCGTCGTGTCGTTGACGACGTTCAGCGCCAGCGACGCGCCGACGCCGGTGGTGTCACCGGCGGCCGACTGCTTGGCCTCGGCCAGGGCCTGATTGCTGAGGTTGGAGGTCGCGGTCAGCGTGAGGTTGCCGTGGACCGCCACCTGATTCGCGCCCAGGATCTCGGCCGTCGTGTTGCTGACCACGACGTTCACCGCGAGGGAGCCGGCCACCTGCGCCGAGCCGCCGGTGCCGCCGGCGCCCGACGTCGAATGCGC
>CAZHAC010000009.1:0-4222 GCA_964529765.1 uncultured Actinomycetes bacterium | reverse complement strand
GGCTGCCACTTCACGCGGACCTGGTTGGTGCTCGTCCCCGAGGGCACCGAGTAGGTGGCCTCGGGGCCGGGGACGCTCTCGTTGGCGGCGGTGATGACGGCGCCGTCGGCCGGCGTGCCGGTGCAGCCCGTGATTCCGGTGAACGAGGTCGCGGTGGTGCCGGTGTACGAGCAGCCGCCGCTGATGCCGGCGATGGTGAAGGCGCCGCTGGTCCCGAAGCCGCTGGTCGAAGCGACATTGAGGGTGCCGCCGCCCAGGCTCTGGCTCCCGCCGCTGACGGTGGTGTGGGAACCGGGCGTGATCGCGCTGACGCGGTAGTAGTAGGTCGTCCCGCCGGCCAGGTAGCCGCCGGTGTTGAAGGTATTGTCGAAGGTCGGCGCGTCGGGCGCGAACTTGACGTTGCCGGCGTCGGCGACGGCTGAGGAGCTGTTGCTGGCTCCGGCGTGCACCGTCTCGGTACCGCTGCCGACGTTGATGTTGTGGACGACGCTCGGGTCCAGCGGCGCGATGTAGGCGCGGGTGGTTGCGACGAGGACGCTGACCGCAAAGGCCGCCGCCAGCGGCTGGTTGCCGTCAGCGGTCTTCGACTTGCCGTCGGCATTGCCGGCCGAGCCCGCGTTGTAGCCCGGCTTGCTGGAGTCGAGCCGCGAGCTGGCGTTGTTGTTGTCCTGGTCGTTTGAGGTCGCTCCGGCCTGACTCGCGGTCGCGCTGGTCGGCGCCGAGTTGTTGGTGTCGGCGGAGACCGTCAGCCCACCGGCGCTGACCGGGGTCGCGGCATTGCTGTCGATGAAGGCCTCGGAGTCCGTCGTCAGCACCGCCACCGCGATGCCCGCACCGGAGCCGGCGAGCGAGGAGTCGGCGGTCGACGTCACGTTGGTCGTGAGGTTGGAGGTGATGGCGACGCTGCCGGTCCCGGCCGAGATCGAGGCCGTGTCGGAGAGCTGGCTCTTAGCGGTGGTCGCGACCTGGACCGCCGTCACCGAGGCGTCCTTGGTGTTGGCCTTCTCCCAGTTCGCGGAGTCGGAGTGCGGCGCCGTGGTGTCGTTGTTGACGTCGTTCTTGGCGTCGTACCGGTTGCCGTCGGCGGCGTCGGTGACGACGTCGCCCTTCTTGTAGTTGTTGCCCGAGGTCCAGTTGCCGAGATCGGCCCCGCCAGCCGCATTGGCGGTGGCGTTCACGGTCGTCGTGCTCGCCAGGGTGACGTTGCCGCCGGTGGTGGTCAGCGTCGAGGAGCCGTGGACGTTGACGGTCGCCGAGTAGAGCAGCTGCAGCCCGGCGTGGTTGATGCCCGTGCCGCTGCCGTTCTGGGTGATGTCGGTGCGGACGGTGGCACCGTCGGCCGGGGTCCCGGTGCAGCCGCTGACTCCAGTGAAGGAGGTCGGCGTCGTGCCGGTGTAGTGGCAGGTGCCGGAAGCGCCGTCGACGCCGATGTCGCCACTGCTCCCGAAGCCGAAGGTGGCGGCAACGTTGAGGGTGCCTCCGCCGAGGCTCTGCCCGGAGCCGCTGACCGTCGTGCTGAGCGTCCCCGCGACCGCCTCGAGGTCGATCGAGTGGGCCGCGATCGCAGCGTCCTGGACGTCGATGCTGGCGTTGACGCCGAGCAGCGTCGTCGTGATGCCCAGGACGCTGGTCCCGTTGTCCTTGTTGGTCGCCTTGAAGGTGAGGTCGCCGCCGCCAAGGCTGACGTTGGATCCCGAGTCGACCTTGATCTGAGCGGCGTCGATCTCGAAGGTGACATTGGTCAGCGTCAGGCTGGAGGCGATCTCGACCGTGTTGTTGCCGGCCGTCGCATCGACCACGAGCTTGGCGCTCGGTATGGTCACCGCGAGCGAACCGACCGTGACTCCGAGCAGCGAGCTCGTGAAGAGGAGCGAGCCGCCACCGGCGTCGGTGATCGTCAGCGTCTCGTGCCCGACGCTCAGCTGGACGATGCCGTTGGTGGTGTCGTTGTTCCAGCAGATGTCGTGGACGGTGTCGCAGGTCGGGCTGACCAGCGTGAAGAGGCTGAAGTGTCCGACCTCGGCGACGATGCGGTGGTTGGCCCAGTCGACGTGCGAGGGCACCACCCTCCAGGTGCCGGTCGACGTGTCGTAGTGGTACACGGAAAGCACCGAGGCGGCCGCGTAGCTCATGCCGGTCGGGATGGCGAAGCTCAGGGTCGCCTGCTGGTCGAGGATGTGGACCGGAGCGCCCGTCGCCAGGCTGCTGGCGTTCACGTCGTAGGCGGTCCCGTATTGCGTGAGCCCGGTCGGGAGGGCGGGGACGCTGCTTGCGCTGACGATCGTGGTGTTGAGGCCGGAGCCAGTGGCGGCGGGCAGGAAGACGCTGACGCTGCTGTCGCTCGACGAGAAGCTGCCGTTCGTCATTGTCGGCAGCGGCGTCGCGCTCACGACCTGGCTGGTCCCACTGCCGGACCACAGCTGGTACGAGTAGGAGACACCGGGGATGAGGTTGAGGTCGTCGTAGCTCCCGGACTGCGCCTGGCCGATGACCTCGTACGGGCCGGAAGAACCCGCGACCGACCTTCGGACCTGGTAGGTGGTGCCGGAGGAGGCCCAGGTCAGGCGCACGCCACCGGCAATTGGAGTTGCGGTCAGGCCGACGGCTGGCGGGCCCCGCGGGCAGCTGCCGCAGAAGGTGACCGCGGTGACCTGCTGCGTGGTCTGACCCGCGCGGTCGGTGACGGTGACCCTCAGGTCATACGTCCCGTCCAGGGCCGACGTGGTCCAGTTCGACGCCCAGGTGGTACCCGAGAGCGGGCTGAGCGACGGGCCGGGACCAAGCGAGCCCGGGAGGGGAAGCGGCGGCGGTAGCGCACTCCACGCCGCACCACCGGCTGGTGAGAAGTCGAAGGCTACCGAGGCGATGCCATTGCCCGACGCGACGTTGACGGCGACCAGGGTCGTCCCCGCATCGAGCGCCATCGCGTCGACCGCGGACGGCATCAGGAAGCCGATGGAGGGCGGCTGGGTCGCCCAGGTCGCCGGCGTGAACACCGACGTAGAGGGCGAGAATGTGCTCTCGTTCCCGACCGGGTCGCTCGCCGTTACGACGTACTGCAGACTGGTCGCGCCGGGCAGGTAAGAGTCCTGGTAGGAGGTGCCGCTGATGCCGGTGGCCACGAGATTGAAGTCGGCGGTCGACGGGTCGAGCCGGTAGATCGAGTAGGTGAGCGGGTAGTTGCTGGCAGGAGCGGTCCACGTCACGGTCACGCTGGATCCGGTCAGCGCCGCCAGCACGTTGAGCGGGGTCGAGACCGAGTGCTCGACGCGCAGCGGGGCGGCGGCCGTGGTGTCTGCGGTGGCACCGTTGGCGGTCTGGGCCAGCACCTGGACCGAGTAGGTCCCTGCCGCCAGGCCGGTGGTCATCAACGTCCCCGTCGCCGACCATGCCTGGCCGTCTGAGGAAGCCGAGAGGATGCCCAAGGTGCGCCACGTCGAGGCCCCTGGCGAAAGGATCTGGACCTGCGCGGTGGTGACGAGGAGGCTGCTGCGACCGCCGGCGACGAGCTGGATCTGACGGCCGGCGAGGACAGTGCTTGTCGGAGTGCTGTCACTGAGCACCAGGTCGCCCGGCACGGGCGCGGCCGGGGGTGCGGTGCCGGCGGCGAGGGTGAAGGCGCCCGTGGCCGGGGGCGCCGACGGCTTGGCGACCAGGATCGCCGGTGCGGTCGCCGAGGCTGAGCTGAAGGCGGTGCCGGCAGTCGCGAGCACGGTGTAGTAGGCAAGGCCGCCGACGGGGCCGGCCGGGTCGAAGAAGGTCGTCGCTGCGGAAGTGCCGACGGTGACCGCGGGACCGTCCGCTGCCCACGCGCGCTTGATCGTGTAAGCGGTTGCGCCGGAAACGGGGTTCCACTGCAGCGTCGCGCCACCTGGAGCGGAGAACGCCCGGAGGTTGGCCGGCGGCAACAGGTGGGGTAGGCCGTCGACGGTGAGCGGGCGCTGAACCAGCTCCGGCGTCAGCGTCACCGTCTCCGACGCCTGGCCCTCGACGCCGGTCGCGCTCAGGGCCTGGACGCGGTAGCTGTTGCTGGCGCCGCCGGCGGCCGAGCCGTCCACGTAGGTAGTGCCGGCCGTCCGGTCGAGCAGCTGCCAGCTGCCGGTCGTGTTCCGCCAGACGGAGTAGGCCGGCGGCGTGGAGGCGGCCGGCGGCGTCCAGTGGAGCGTGACGCCGCCCGCGGCCTCGTGCGCTTCGAGCGACGCCGGCGCGGGCAGCGGCGTCG